>CAZDSM010000068.1:0-2136 GCA_964508205.1 Candidatus Hydrothermarchaeota archaeon
ATGCTATGTTGGACGAGAAGGCTATGACCTGGACGATAAAGGACACCATACTCCTGAAATATGTGGGGATGAAGCCAGTCATCGTTCATGGGGGTGGCCATGAGATTACCAAGACCATGGAGAAGCTCGGGAAAAGGCCCAAGTTCATTGAGGGATTGAGGGTTACCGACGAGGAGACCCTTGAAATAGCGAAGATGGTCCTAGTCGGGAAGATTAATACGGACATCGTCTCAAAGCTCAATACCCATGGCTGCAAGGCAGCAGGACTCTCGGGCAAAGACGGAAAGCTCCTGGTTGCGAGGAAGAAAGCTCCTCAGAAGGTAATCAGAGATGGAGTCGAGAAGGAAGTCGACCTGGGTTGGGTTGGTGAAATCGAGGGCGTAAACCCTGAGATAATCGAGATATTAACTTCTCAAGGATACATACCCGTGATTTCCCCCCTCGGTTTGAGCAAAGGCGGGAGCAGTCTCAACCTTAATGCTGATACAGTTGCTGGTGAGATAGCCAATGCCTTAGAGGCGAAGAAGCTTCTGATACTGACGGACGTCCCTGGGGTGATGAGGGACGTTGAGGACGAGAAGTCTCTGCTTCAGGAGATAAAGGCGCAGGAGGTGGATGGTCTCATAGAGAAGGGTGTTATCAAGGACTCCATGATTCCAAAAGTTAAAGCCTGTCTCAGAGCCCTCGATGGTGGGCTTGAGAAGGCTCACATCATCGACGGCAGGGTGAAGCAATCCTTGCTCCTGGAACTCTTCACAGACGAGGGCGTTGGCACCATGATTGTCCCTTAGACTAACCTTTAAATATTCCGGGCTTCAACTTTTCAGGTGATACTATGGTAGTAAAGGAAATCGAGCTGAAAGGGCACATAATAGACTCCTTCGTCCTGCCCAAGGTATTCGATACTATAATGGATCTTGGTGGAGAGTTTGAGGTATTGCAGTTCGAGATAGGTAAGCACAAGACAGAGCCGAGCTATACCCGGATTCTTGTTAAGGGCAAGAATCGCAGGCACCTCGACCAAATCCTTGGCGAGCTTCATAAAGTGGGCGCCACCTTACCAGAGATTGAGGCCCTTGAATTAAAACCCGCGTTAAAAGACAGGGCTTTACCTCGAGATTTTTACTCCACCACTAACCATCCCACCTATGTTTACATAGATGGCGAATGGGTGGCGGTGGCAGCTATTGAGATGGACTGCGTCATCGTCGTAGACATAGATAATAAAAAAGCTACTTGCACGCCCATAAGCGATATTCGAGAAGGCGACCTAGTGGTGGTTGGTAAGAAAGGAATTAGAATCGAACCCCCTGAGAGACCCCGCGGCTACAGCGTCTTCGAGTTCATGAAGAGCAATGTTTCATCGGAGAAGCCTATCCAGGCGCTGGTTAATCAAATTGTCAAGGAGATATTGGAAATCAAAGCAAGGGGCAAGAAGGTTCTCGCAGTGTGCGGTCCAGCGGTGGTGCATACTGGGGCCTCTGATTCATTGGCTGCACTAATAAAGGAGGGATTCATCGACGTTCTATTCGCTGGCAACGGCTTCGCTGTTCACGACCTTGAGAGGCAGTTATACGGTACTTCCCTCGGGGTTGATCCAAAAATCAACAGGCCCATGGAGGGGGGACACAGGAACCATCTCTACACGATTAACGAGGTGCTCCTAGCCGGCTCTATTAAAAAGCTGGTAAAGGAAGGCAGGGTAAAGAAGGGCGTCATGTATGAATGCATTCAGAGGAGCATTCCCATCGTGTTGGCGGGTTCGATCAGGGATGACGGACCTTTACCTGAGGTAATAACCGACGTGATACAAGCCCAAAAGATGATGCGGAAGAACCTCAAAGACGTGGAGCTCGTGCTCATGCTCTCCAGCATGCTCCACTCCATAGCCGTTGGAAACCTCCTGGCATCGCATGTTAAAACCGTGTGTGTAGATATTAATCCAGCCACGGCCACGAAGCTCAGCGACCGGGGAACAGCCCAAGCGCTGGGGATAGTAACTGACGTAGGCATCTTCCTACCCATGTTTGCGAAACAACTCCTAAAAACCCTGGACAAAAAAGGGGCATATTAAACCGCAGCCGTGGTCTAGTCTGGCCTAGGACACCGGCCTTCCAAGCCTGTTACCCGGGTTCA
>CAZDSM010000069.1:0-4352 GCA_964508205.1 Candidatus Hydrothermarchaeota archaeon
TTTAACTATGATGTTCTCCACCTTCTGCACCTGCCGCGTCTCGTGGGGGACCTCAGATACAGTCCCCACTTCCTTGCCCAGCCAGTCCACGGAGATCTTGTTTGCAAGGGTAGTCTTGCCCGCGTTAACAGCGCCGTAAAATCCGAGCTGGACGCGCTTCTTCTTGATAAAGATTTTTAGAAACTTTTTATAATATTTTTTAAATTCCTTGAACATGCCAGATATATTTAAAAAAGGCGTGGACATATAAAATTTACCTATTAGGGGTTTTAAGATGGTCTTGAAATTAAGCAAGAAGGAGCTTCGGTACTCCCGGGATAAAATAACTGACTTCATCAGCGCTTACCTCTCCGATAGCGGGTTGAAAGGGGCTTTAGTGGCCCTGAGCGGCGGCGTTGATTCAGCCATCGTGGCCAAACTGGCACACGAAGCCTTGGGGAATAGGCTTTATGCGTTGATTTTGCCTGAGGAAGGTGTCAGCGAACCTTGCGATTTAGAAGACGCGCGGCGGCTGGCAGAACGCTTGGGCATAGGCTACGAGATCATAGGAATTAGCCCTGCCCTAGAGGGCATAAATATGTGCTACCCCGGTATTGCCCATGATAATGAAAATGAAAAAATAGCCTGGGCGAATGTGAAGCCCAGAATTAGGATGATAATCAACTACATCGCCGCTAATTTGAGCGGCAGGCTTGTTTTGGGCACCGGAAACAAGACCGAAATTCTCCTAGGCTACTATACCAAGCACGGCGACGGTGGGGTAGACATTCTGCCCATAGGTGATTTGTATAAAACTCAGGTAAGACAGCTCGCGATGTATGTGGGGGTGGATAAGGCAATAGTGGACAAGACGTCCTCCGCCGGGCTATGGGCTGGCCAGACCGACGAGGATGAGTTAGGGGCCAGCTATGAGATACTGGATAAGGTTTTGTACAATCTTATTAGCGAAAAAAGGAGCACTGAAGAAACTGCAAAAGCTTCAGATGTTAGCATGGATTTCGTGAGAAATATTTCAGCCCGAATAAAAGAAAACGCGCACAAGGGCAGCTCCTCACCTATTCTGCGGTTGTTCGACTAAAGCATTTTTTTAATTCTCTTGGCAGCGGAGTACACTCCAGGAAGTTCTAGCATCCTCCGAGTTAACGGGTTCCCTTGAAGGTGCATTGCAATTTTCTCGACTTTATCAAGCTTTGGAATTTGAAGACGTAAACCGAGATCTTCAAAGCCTTCTCCGAGGATTTCTACAGCGCCTTCAGGCCGTGAGAGCAGCCTGATATACTTCACAGACAACGGGTCTGCGCCTATTAACTGGCAGGCTGCTGTATCCAGGGCAACAGCATCGTGGGAGGCGAGAAGAAATTTGGTTTCAAGGATTCTGCCATCGTTGGAGCCTTTGCAATTGCAGTATATAGCATCGAGGATGTTTATCTGAGGGCGCAGTACTTGCAGGAGGTCAGCCAGTACGTCGTGAATCTTTAAGTGATACTTGGATTTGCCCTTATTCTGTATCAAACCAAAAATGTTCTTAATGCCTAGGGTTACGCCGGTTAAGGAATGGGTCTTCAGTACGGGTACGTTGATAATTTTTGATTCTAAGGCCAATTTCGGCAGCCGATAGGTTCCGATGGAGCCTTTATGATAGTAGGTATCGACAGTGGACAGATTGATAAAATCACATTTCACGTCCAAGCGTTCCCTCAGCTTTTCGAAGTTTTTTCCGCCTGAATGGGTTTCTCCGATGAATACCTTCGGGGTTCGTTTCGAGATAATATCCACGAGGGCCCTTAAAAGGTCTAGATTGGTGGTTACGCCGTTCTTTAGTTGATGGGTGCAGAAGTTGGGCTTAATAAGCACCCTGTCGTCTCTACTGATAATTTTCTTCCATGAGAGCTCTCTTAAAAGCTCGTCTACGTTCTTTTCTAAATCATCGACTCTTTCGAAGTAGACCTCCATCACAAATAACTCTTCAAACTTATCGTCGAAATAATTCCTGCGAAGGCAAAGCTCATAGTCGAAGCCATGGCAGCGCCCCGTATGCCGTAGATGGGGATTAAAACTATGTTAAGGAGGACATCGAGGAGGGCGGCCATGGTTAATATTTTCATAGGCGTCTTAGGCGCCCCCATGCCCTGGAGTATCCCCGAGTTGAGGGTGAAGATGCCGAGAAAAGCAGTGCCTATAACCAGGATCTTAAAGGGCGCAGCGGCTGCGCTGTATCCCTTGCCAGGAAAGAGGAGGGTTATTATGCTTTCTGAAAAGTAAAAGGCTAGGAAGGTAGTCGGGATTATCGCCAGAATCGATAGGCCGTAGGCTTTCCTTACATGGGACTTTATTTCTCCGATATCTCCCCTTGCCTTCAGCTCTGAAATGGAGGGCAGGAGGGTCGCATAAAGGGCTGAGAAAAAAGCTAGCAGAAGCCTTGATGTGGGGGAAGCAGCAGAGTACACTCCCACGTCACTGGGGGTAAGGTAGTAACCTATGAGCAGGATATCGATGTAGGCTAAAATAAAGGCTGAAATGGAGGTGGCCGAGACAGGGAGGGAGAAAATGAAAACACCCTTAAAACCCCCTGTGCTATGAGTGAACGGGCCCAGGTTGAGCCTTTTTAATAGGATAAAGGCCAAAGGCATGACGGCGATGAATCCTAGGGTTGAGCCGAGGATGGCCCCGAAGGCCTCGTATCCGAGAAATACCAGAAATACCGCAAGAAGGATCCTCAGGCCCTGTTGGAAAACAAGGGTAATTGCCATAAAGTCAAATCTTTTAAAGCCCTGGAAAGTCCCTGTCAAACTTGCCGCTGCAAAGCCCAGGGGGAGAGCCAGGGAGGAGATTTTAATGAGCTCCACAACCCGCGGTTCATGGAAAACACGCATCCCAATGGGCGCAGCTGATAAGTAAAAAAACAACCCCAGCACGGCTCCGATACCCGTAAAGTACACAATGGATGAATATACCGTACGGTCCCTTTTCTCAGGATCCTCGGCTGCATGATGCTGTGAAACGAACTTAGCTATGCTCGGCGCAATACCCGAAGACGTGAGGATTACCGCCATGTACTGGAGGGGTAGCGCCAGGTTGAGAAGTCCGAATTCATAGGGTGATAACATTCTCCCCATTAAAATACGGTAAACATACCCCAGGAACCTTACAGTTACGTTGCTGAAGGTTAAAATCAGGCTTCCTCGTAAGATTTTCTCCATTGCCGATAGGGATTTGAAGGTGGAAATTAAAAACCTTTCCAACGAAAAGTTTAAGTTGGAATAACATGGCCGTTAGGTAGGGAATCACGTGGCTGAGGATAATTTTTACAAAAAAGCAGTTAAATTTAAAACTCCCGCTTTGCTATTGAGTATATTTCTAATTGGCTTCAGTATCGTTTACCTGCCTCATGGCCCAAGGTTAAGCGATCCAGATGCGTGGTTTCAGTACAGGATGGCGCAGTACGTTTTAGAAGACGGCGAAGTGCCAGATGTTTATACTCTGGCATATTACCCTGAGGGCAGGAGACCGTGGGCGCAAGATACACTGACACTACCGTATTTCTTTGCGTATACATACAAATTAGTGGAGCCCTTCGGCCTTCAGTTAATGAGCTGGGCCTTGCTTTTCCCCGCAATTTTCGGCGGAGGCTTAGCGGCGGTATTCCTATATTTAGCAGTAAAAGAACTTTTTGGACCTAGAATTGGATTTTTGTCAGCCCTTTTTTATTCTTTCATACCATTAAATTTAACGAGGGTGTATTCCGGCACTATCGATAAGGAAGTTCTGTATGGAGTTTTTGTTTTTCTCTCCTTATACTTCTTCCTCAAAGCATATAAAAAAGGGATATCCATGCAGGAGCCCAAAATCCTAGTGTACCCAATTTTAAGCGGTATATTCTACGGCTTTGCGTATTCTAATTGGAGTGGTGGGGCGTATGTCATCCTCGTTATCACCTTAGCGGCCGTTATTTACACCTTCTTCAAGTTAGACAGGGAACTTCTAAAGGTGCTACTCGTAGTTGGAATGGTGGGTCCTGTTGTGATGAAAGTCTTACAACCCCCTAAATATCCCTTAGATTACTTTACCCACAGTCTGCCGATTATTGCCCCAATAGCGATTTCCTTCTTCCTCCTCTTCTCATTATTTGTTTCAGATATTCTGAAGGATAAATACGGGAGGAAAGTTCATTTTTTGAAAGTATTATCAGCTTCCTTGGCGGTGTTAATAGGGGTCTCGTTCTTGATTGGAAAAGGAGAGCTTATCCAAAATTATCTGTCTGCCGCAATTGGCCTTGTAACCTTAGAAAAAGGAGTACAGCAGGATATCTATATGGCGACCGTGGCTGAGTCCCAACCAAGCAGCTTGTTTGG
>CAZDSM010000070.1:0-4819 GCA_964508205.1 Candidatus Hydrothermarchaeota archaeon
TAAAAACCACCGCAGGCGCCAAGGACCCTCATCAGGGGGGCCTCCTTGATAATATCAGGTCTTTTGGACGCCCTAGCAATAGAGCCGGAGCCCAGTCCAGGCACGGCTGACATACCGCCGTGTCCCCACTGGGTTATTTTCTCTTTCATAGCATTCTCATACATTAAAATCGGATATCTGGTTCGCTTCAATTCTTTTCCGTGGCTGGGCCAGGGACCCTTGCATAATTGGTCAACTAAAGGTGTTTTTGATCCCATGTGCATCCTCCGTTTGATTTTTTACAAATTTATAGAGCAAATGTCCGGTAATTTTTTATAATAGCATACATGCAGGGATATATATAAATTTATCAATGGGGGGTAAATTCGTGCAGGCTGTTATCAAACTGGATGAATTGGATAAAAGAATCCAGGACTTCCTGCAGGAGGACAGCTACCTGTAGTATCGCCAGATTGCAGGCGTGCTATGGTGAGTGTTTCCACGGTGAGCGAGCGCGTCAGAAAGATGCATCAAAGAGGGCTGATAAGGAAATTCACGGTGGATGTGCCTCGAGGAAAAGGATCATGAATAGCTATCCCGACGAAGAGATCATTGAAAAAATCGCTGCACTGAAAAAGGAGAGGGACGCCATGATCATCGCTCATAGCTTCCAGCTCCCGGACATCCAAGGAATAGCCGACTGTGTGGGGGGGACCCGTGAAATACTACAGAAGGCTATGAAGGCTGAGGAAAAGGTAATCGTCGTGGGCGGGGTTTACTTCATGGCTGAGATGATAGCTGCTATCTGCCCCGGGAAAGTCGTCTTGATTCCAGACCTGCATGCCAACTGTCCCATGATCAGAATGCTTGAAATCGAGAAGCTCAGAGAAGCCAAGGCTTCCAATCCGGGGATAAAAGTGGTGTCCTACATTAAATCAACCCTGGAGAGCATCGCCGAAAGCGACTACTGTTGGACCTCGGATAAAGCCTTGGAAATGCTAGCGAATACCGAAGACGACATCCTTTTCACGCCCAATACCCACCTCGGCCAAAACCTCGCACGATGGTCTAGGAAAAGATTAGCATTACTGGGCGGTTACTGCCCGCCCCATGTAAAAATACTGGCGAAAAACGTGAAGAAGATGAAGGGCGAACATCCTAACGCAGTCGTACTGGCTCACCCCGAGTGCAGGGGTGATGTGGTAAAACTCGCGGACGATGTCATGAGCAGCGAGGACCTGACAAAGTTTGTGAGGAGGTCCAAAGAGACGGAGTTCATCATAGCCTCTGAGATGGGATTAATCCACCGCCTTACTAGAGAAAATCCGGACAAAAAGTTCTACCCAGCGAGTGCCAAGGCATTATGCCAAAACATGAAGCTCATCGACTTGGGCAAGATATACTGGTCCCTAAAGGAGATGATTTACAGGGTCAAAGTACCAGAAGATACCGCGTCTAAAGCAGGTAAAATATTGGAAAAAACCCTCTTTAGCTGATACCCCATAGACGTTCCTTTTCAATTAAAATCTTCACTTAAAATTTCAATTTATGTTTTAATAATTAAAGACTAGTATTTTATGCCGGTGTACAGGAATAACAACCATAGCAGTATTGATATCACCATAATACAAGTGATCCGTATAACTTCGGTACTAAAGAATCCGTAATCACAGTGGGTGAAGCGGAGCGCACTTTGAACTCAGGTATCTGGGTTATACTTTCAACTTCAAGGAGTTCTATTACAACCCCTTTACGTAGCCTACGAGGGCTTCTAACTCTTCATCCGTCAGTGGAATCTCGAGCATTGGTAACTCTGCGTAGCCTGCGACGATTTTTGCACCCGGATTTTTGATGGACTCCTTTATGAAAGCTTCATCCGCAGTTACCGTTTCGCCACTCGTTAGCTCTACTTTGCTACCAAGTAATCCTTTTAAAGCTGGTGCCAGATTAGGTATCCCTTCACCCCCAGGCCCATGGCAGGCTGCGCATCCCTTTGAAGTAAACATGGTCTTCCCAACATTATCAGTTGCTGGTGGGACTGCCGGGGGAGCTGCTTCGGGGGATTTTTGCGCACATCCTGCGCTAAAAATTATAATTAACAGAATAAATATTGTAAATAATGGAACATTAAATTTCACTCTTTTACCTCCTACGTATTTTTTTTATAGGTGGGACAATTTTTGTATATATAATTTTCCTATACACGGCCCAACCAGATATAGCCGCTTTGAATTTCTGGGAGTAGACTTTCAATACTTCTGGGGCATCTATATAGTTCGGTCAATTCTTTAGTCACCAACTGCTGAAATTTTCCCATTATTTCACTCAACTTCCCACTTCTTCAAAATCTATTTTTTAATTCTTATTGTTTAATGCGTGTTAGTTCTTTTTAGATAAGTCGAGAGCATGGCATAAGTGAATTGTAATTTTAAATTTTCCTTCTTTTATTTAGCCATTTCCTCCAACTTTTCTGTGCTTTGGAACCCTGGCTTAACATCAACTATACTTCCTTCGTCGTTCATCTTTGCCCAAGTTGGATATCCTTGGACAAAGGTAGGGCATTGGAAAGTTGCGCAATCTATCATTCGAAGATTTTTTACTGAGGAGCCTAATGTGTCTACCTGATCATGGCAACGGGAACACCAATTTGCATAGAAAAATATCCACCCCTTCTCAGTTAAAGCCTTAGTCAAATCATCATAATTGTCTTCTCCTACTTTCTCTGATTCTTGGATTATTCCAGCGGAATAGCCTATGACTCCACTAACCAATAAGAATATAAAAATCCAGCCTTTCGTAACGCTTATTTTAACTTCTTCATATATTAAAATTCCTAAGATTACCAGAGCTATACCAACAACTAGGCTAAGGGATCCAAAGAAAATATTATGAGTGTATAACGTAGTTTTTTCAATCAGAAAACACCCGCAATCCTTTTCTTGAAGCAATAGAACTCCGCTCCGAATGGGAATGAGTCCTATAATAGCTAATAAAAATCCAAATTTCTTGAGTTTCACGTGTAATCTTTCTTTTATAGTCATTTCTTCTCCTATTTTCATCCCTAAATTCTTTAGTTATTATGTTATATTTAATTTTAGATTACTTTCAAAATCTCATCATCCCTTCTATAATATTTTCCATAATAGTCTATTTTAAACCATCGAATATTAAACCTCCCGCACGGCGAGATAAGTCCCTCAGATACACTCGAAAAATACTCCAATAGGGATTTGGACCCGAGTCGCGGTCTTTTTCGTGATTGGAAAATTTTCCCCCACAACTGGAGAACAAAAAGAAGAAAATAAACAGGGGAATTAGAAACAACGATAATGCCTTTGAAAGCAAAGCCAAGCCAAAGAAAATTCCTGTAACTAAAAGAATTTTCGTTTTAGGGGCATTTAGATAACACCCATACCAGTATGGAAAAATGCACTGACCCCAGAGGAGAGATGGCAGGTGCTTGCATACGCACATTCCTTCGCGAAATAATCGAAATATTTTTATTGATGATACTCTGTTTAACTTCATACATTACGATGATGCAGAGAGTAACGCAGAACGTTTTAGCATGGAGGTTGAAGTGGGAGTAACCAAAATTAGCAGACGCAAATTCCTGGGTGAGATCTTATTCGGCGGACTCGTTGCAGTAGCCGTCGTAGCTTTGCCAATAACCCTCTTAAAATACGGCGGACATTACGGGCATAGGCATTATGGCCGAGTCATAAATATAGTAGGATATAACCCGGAGGGTGAAAATACTGATGTGTATTGGTCAGTGCATGACGGCAATAAATGGTATTACGGACGTAAGGAGGGAAGCACTATTAGGGTAAAGCAGGGTGAAGCTATCACTCTGCACGTGACAGCCTTCGACAACGTCCATGGCTTTGCCCTGCCCGAATACGGCATCAATGCGAGAGTTTACCCAGGGCGGATTACCACTATAGACTTCAAGGCGGATAAAGCCGGGGAATTCATATACTTTTGCAGCATATACTGTGGCGACTCTGATCATGGGATGATGAGGGGAAAGCTGATAGTCGAGGCCGATCCTTAATGCTGATAAAGAGGGGTAAAATGGAGCCTAACTTGGGAAAGAAGAAATTCACGAGGCGCGGTTTCTTAAAAGCCGTTGGCGTCAGTGGAGCTGCTTTAACTGGCGCACTAGCCGGTGGTCATGTTTACGCGCAAGAGTTAAAAGAGTTTAACGTCACGCTGAGGAGGTATGTGATCACCCCGAATACGTTCACAGTACAAAAGGGCGACCGCGTAAGGTTTAACATCCAGTCCTTGGATGTTGAGCATGGCTTTTACATCGATGGGTACGACCTAGTTACGGAGATAAGCCCCTTAGAACAAAAGACCGTGGAGTTCACAGCCGATAAAGCCGGTGCATTTCAGATAAGGTGTTCCATCACTTGCGGCTATGATCATCCCATCATGAGGGCAAAGTTAACAGTAGAGCCCAACCTCAGGTTTTGGGCTTCCATAGGTCTTGCGATTTCCGTACCGATTGTGACTTTGATATATATGGCAACCAAAGGTGACCAAGATGAGCGGGAAGAGTAAATTCGATTTCGATTTCTTGAGTATACCCCTGATAAAGAAAGCGATGATGTCGCGGTGGTTCCAGCCAGTTTTGCTCTGGATAAACCTATTTTTCTTCGTAATATTCATCATAGCCGGCGTCTTCGGGTCGCCCATGGGTAACCGGAACTCCGCCATCGTGATTATATGGATATTCTGGTTCTTCCTCCTCGTTGCTGTCTTGCTCCCAGTCGGAGGGAGACTTTGGTGCATGATGTGCCCTATTCCAGCGCCCGCTGAGTGGATTACTCGG
>CAZDSM010000071.1:0-6023 GCA_964508205.1 Candidatus Hydrothermarchaeota archaeon
GATTAGCACCGGCCCGGGTCTACCGGTTCGCGCTATCATAAAGGCTTCCTTGAATATAGAGGGTATCTCTTCGACCGTCCTGAGCTGGAAGTTGTGCTTGGTTATGGGCATGGTGATGCCTATAGTATCGGCCTCTTGAAAAGAGTCCTTCCCTATAAAAGGTCTGGGCACCTGGCCTGTTATCGCCACAATCGGTGAGGAGTCTAGGTAGGCGTTGGCTATCCCAGTGACGAGGTTCGTTGCCCCTGGCCCGGAGGTGGCGCTGCATACTCCAACCCTGCCGCTCACCCGGGCGTAGCCGTCCGCTGCATGTGATGCGACCTGCTCGTGGCGCGTTAGTATGTGCCTTATGTTCGAATCATATAGGATGTCGTAGATGGGTATCGAAGAACCCCCCGGAATACCAAATATTACCTCTACACCTTCCTTTTCCATGGCCTTGACTATCGCCTTAGCGCCTTTCATCAACATTTTTGATCTCCTTTATGAGCTTGTACTCGATGCTGTCCACCAGGGCGAGAAAGCTCGCCTCAATGATGTTCTCCGAGACACCTACAGTGCCCCAGGAGCTTTTGTCGTCACTGGACTGGATGAGCACCCTGACCTTGGCTCCAGTTCCAGATTTCTCGTCCAATACTCGCACTTTATAATCCGTTAGGTGCACCTCGCTGAGCACCGGGTAAAACTCCTCCAGGGCCTTCCGCAGGGCGTTGTCAAGGGCGTTGACAGGGCCGTTACCCTCGGCGGTGGTGTGTTCTTTCTTCCCATCGACCTTAACCTTAACTGTTGCCTCGGCTATGAGCTCGTCCTTTTCCCTGGTATCGACGATTACCCTAAATCCCTCTAATTCAAAAAAGCGCCTATAAGTACCTAACGCTTTCTTCATCAACAGCTCAAAGCTCGCCTCGGCACCTTCGAACTGGTAGCCCTGGTTCTCCAGCTCCTTCAGTTTGCTTAGGATTTTTTGGGCTTCAGGGGAGTCTTTTCCCAGCTTATAGCCGTATCCCCTTGCCTTCGTCAGGACGCTACTCTTCCCAGAGAGCTCCGAGATGAGGATTCTCCTGATGTTTCCAGTGAGTTCAGGTAGGACGTGCTCGTAGGTTTCCGGGTTCTTTCTTACAGCATCTACATGGATGCCCCCCTTATGGGCGAAGGCGCTGCCTCCAACGTAGGGCATGTTGTCCTGGGGGCTGAGATTAGCTATCTCGCTCACGTACCTGGATACTTCGGTAAGCTTCTTTATCTGTTCCTCGCTAATGCACTGGACGCCCAGCTTGAGGGTGAGGTTGGGCATTACCGTGCAGAGGTTCGCATTGCCACAGCGCTCCCCATAGCCATTTATGGTGCCGTGCACCTGCACCGCCCCCATCTTCACCGCTACGATGGTATTCGCCACGGCCATGTCCGCGTCGTTATGGGTGTGGATACCCAGGGGCGCATCTACTTTCTCTTTTACCTCGGCCATTAGCTCCTGAATTTCATAGGGCATGGCGCCGCCGTTGGTGTCGCAAAGCACGATGATGTCGGCCCCTGCATCCCAAGCGGAAGCTAGGGTTTTCATTGCATAGTCCCTGTTTTGCTTGTAGGCATCGAAGAAGTGCTCGGCATCATAGATTACCCACTTTCCCAGGCCCTTCAGATATGCCACGGAGTCCTTGATTAGCTCCAGGTTTTCCTCCAGGGAGATCCTCAGGGCGTCTCTGACGTGCAAATCCCAACTCTTGCCGAAGAGACATATCTTACCTGTGCCGGCCTCTAGGAGGCTCTTCATATTCTGGTCTTCCTCAACGGTATTGCCCGCCTTCCTGGTGCTGCCGAAGGCCACGACTTTAGACCAGAACCTTTTCTCTTTTGCAAGTTTAAAGAACTCCAGGTCCTTGGGATTGCTTCCTGGCCATCCCCCCTCTATGTAGTGCACGCCGAGCTCGTCGAGCTTCGAGGCTATTCTCAGTTTATCCGCTACTGAAAAAGATATATGTTCGCTTTGAGTGCCATCCCTCAGGGTGGTGTCGTATATCTCGACCTTGGACATAGCATCAGAATCAAATAAAACGATCCCCCACTTTACGTTTCCTCATTTTGACGTGCTCCTGAATTGTGAACTAAACTTTAGACATGTGATATATAAAGCTTCCGGGAGGAGCTTGGAACTAACGAAGTTAAGCGAGGAGGATACTCATCATTCGATAACAGCATTATTCCTTAACTTAGAAGTGCCACCAATATTTATAATATCCCTATCAAGGAACGATTTTACCATGCTCAGGAAACTTAGACATCGGCTTAGAAATATGGAACGTAGCCTAAGAAATAAAATAGCAGGACTAGGGACGTTGGACTATTACATCTCTTCCCCCTTCTTTTCTTTTATTTAACCCCTCATAAGAAATTTATAAATAATCCTCTGGTATAATCGCAAGTGGTACTTGCTGTCGCAAATGCCTCGGTAGCTCAGCCTGGTAGAGCGCTTCCTTGGTAAGGAAGAGGCCGCGGGTTCGGATCCCGCCCGAGGCTTACCCTCACCACATCAAAAGCCTATAATATTATTAGGTGCTACCCCTATATAAACGTTACATTTTAATATCTAATACCCTTACTATTAATAACATGGATGAAAAAACCTATAAGGTCTATGAGACGAAAGGCCAGCTCAGGATAACCATCCCCAAGGTCCTTGCTACAGCCGTGGGCCTGGATAAGGGCAGCCGGATTATGTGGAAGATAGATCGCGGTGAGCTGGTTTTAAGAAAAGCTGCCTAAGAAGATCTGCGAGGCCATGCAGATAAGCAAGGGATCGGAGCTTAACGTATTTGTTGAGAGAGGGGATTTAATACTCAGAAAAATTTATATACTTTAATTAACTTAAACATTGTGCAAATAGTGAATAAAATTGAGGGGGTTAAGATAGTGGGTGGGTACGTTGCAGATTTGAAACATGCGTTGATAGAAGGTGAGAAGGGGAAGGCAGAGGAATTAACACAGAAAGCCCTTGGAGAAGGTGTATCTGCAAAACTTTTGATTTCAGATGTTGTACTACCAGCCACCAAAGTTATAGGTGACAAGTATGCATCTGGCGAGTACTTTCTTTCAGAACTTGTACTATGCGGGGACACATTGGAAGCTATTATGACGCCTGTGATGAAGCAATTAAGGGGGGAAGTCGGTAAGGAAGGTGAAGAACGGGCTGGAAGGATTTTACTCGCAACAGTGAAAGCTGATGTTCACGATATCGGGAAAAATATAGTGAGATTATTTTTGCAGGGGTCCGGTTTCGTAGTCAAAGATATGGGGGTTGATGTCCCTGCTGATAAGATAATTGATGAGGCCGTTGATACTAAGGCAGATATTATAGCCCTTTCCTGTCTCATGAGTGTGACTAGGGATGGTGTGATAGATGTCGTCGAAGAATTGAAGAAGAGAGGACTTAGGAATGATTTTAGTGTTCTAGTCGGAGGACGTTCGACCAATGAAAAATGGGCGAAACAGATAGGGTGCGACAAGTGGGCAGTTGATGGTCCTGGAGCGGTGGAAGCCACCCGAAGCTTGGTTGAACAATGAGGATAAAGGAGGTGGAAAATTATGGCAAAAATGACGAGCCTTGAAAGGGTTGCTACTGCGTTACAGGGCAGACAACCAGACAGGGTGCCAGTAGCTACTTTGGCTATTTCAAGAGCTCTGTGGGAGATTGGGGAAAGACCCAAGACAGCCATTGACAATACCACGAAGATGGCCGAGGCAAAAATTGCGGCAAATGAAAGGTTCGGCGATGACATTGTAGTTGCGGGTATTGATGGCTGTTTTGTAGAAGCAAAAGCGATGGGAGCTAAAAGTTACTGGAGTAGACATATGCCAGTTGTGGATACTCGCTACAGAGTGATAAAATCATGGGGGGATGTGGATGACCTTACTTCTCCAGCCCCGGATGAACATCCCAGGATGAAGACGGTTATCGGGGAAGCAGGGATCTTAATGGATAAGGTCGGTGACCATACAGCGGTTGCAGTGATTGTCTCCGGGCCGTTTAGTACGGCCGGGAATTTACTGGGCCATGAATACATGTTTCGGGCCATGGTGAAGGAACCTGATGAAGTTCATTCCCTATTGGACAAAATAACCGAGTACTCTATCAAATACCACGTTGCTTTTAAAGGGCATGCTCATGCTGTCGTCACCCTTGATCCTATAGCGGCTACGGAGGCCACATCCCCGAAACAGTACGAAGAGTTTGTAAAGCCGTATTTAGAGAGGGACTTAAATGCAATAGCCAAGGCTGGATTGATACCTATTAACCATCCATGCGGGGACACGACCGGTATTTTGCACATGGCAGCCGATGTTATTCCGAAAGGAGCTCCAGGCGGTATACACGCGAACTACGGGAACGTGGAGACGAGGCCAATGAGCCTGAAATTCCTCAGGGATACTGTCGGTGATGTTACCCTCGATCCTGATGACCCATACAGTATCATGCTAAAAGCTGTAAAGAAAGAAGTCGGCGATAAGGTCTGCATATGTGGCAACGTAGATCCCATATCCGTACTGTTGGAGGGTACTCCGAATCAGGTAAGAGCGACTGTAAAGAGAAATATAGAGTACGGAGCCGAGGGAGGGGGCTTCATAGTAGTGCCTGGTTGTGATACGAATCCCGATACCCCTGCCGAGAACTTCAAAGCCCTAGTGGACGCTGCTAAAGAGTACGGATCCTACAATTGATGAAAATCAAAGTTACTCCGTGAATGTGTGCTAGTGATTAGTGAGAATATGTTTAAGTTCCCTAGAGAGCAGAAAACTTGGGATTTGTGTGGGGTGGAGATAGGTGGTCAACCTGGTGTGCTGCCCACCGTTATGATTGGAAGCATTTTCTATGAGGGAAGCCCCCTGGTGAAGGATGAGAGAAAAGGTGAATTTGATAAGGAGAGAGCGAGGGAGGTGCTGGAAAAAGAGGAAGAGATATCACAGTCCACCGGGAATCCTCGGATAACGGATATTGTAGGGAGCACTTCGGAGGCGCTGATTAGGTACATTGATTTTGTCAGCGAGGAAACTAATTCACCCTTCTCGATTGATGGAGCCGTTACGGATGCAAGAATACCTGCGACTAAACACGTGGGTGAAGTGGGCCTCGCTGATAGGGCTATTTACAATTCGATTAGCGTAAAATGCAAAGAAGAAGAGATTGAGGCCATTAAGGAGGCGGGTGTAGAATCGGCTATACTCTTGTGTTATAATCCTACGAGGCCCACGATTGATGGTAGATTAGAATCCCTTAAGAAGATCCTGGGATTGGCCGAGGAAGCGGAAATCAAGAAGCCCTTGGTTGACCCGTGTATTCTCGATCTTCCGGATCCAGGTCCTGTCTCAAAGACGATTTATCGAATCAAGGAGGATTATGGGTTGCCCACGGGTTGTGGGGCTCATAATGCCGTGGACCAGTGGGACCAGAGAAAAAAAATGGCTTCAAGGACGTACGCCCTGAGCGCTGCTGTAGCCAATGTCTTTCCTATTATGATGGGAGCCGACTTTGCTCTATACGGACCTATTGAAAAAGCGGAGGATATGTATACTGCTTGTTCCCTCGCCGATGCATACGTTGCTTACTCTATGAAGGCGGATGAAGGAATGGGCCCAGAATCAAAGAATCATCCCCTGTACAAAATCTTCAGGCCCTAAACTTTTCCCAATCTATTAGAAAACATCGAATTTGCAGTGGGCTTCAGCACAGTGATATAACGCTAGGCGCAATTTCGACGAGAACTGACCATGGGCATCACGTTTTATAACTAGGTGAACAAGGAGTGGTAGAATTATTTACAGCAACTCTGCGTCAATGTTATATTTGGATATAAGAATTCATCTTTTTCTTGTAACGATCGTTGTACAACAAGAGGACTGTGTCTAAGGGTAGTATCGTCGAGATTTCCTTCTTTCGTTGTCATATACTTCGCCGTATCCTCTCGTTTATTATAAAGAAACGATGTGTGAAACCCCTTCATCGGGAAAGTATTAAAAGAGAATTTCATATT
>CAZDSM010000072.1:0-4296 GCA_964508205.1 Candidatus Hydrothermarchaeota archaeon
AGAGGAGATACCTTGAGGCGGAGATACGGGAAGTCTTTGAGAGCTACGGCTACAGGGAGATCATAACCCCTACTTTCGAGTCCCTGGAGTTGATAACCGCTAAATCCGGGGAGGAAATCAGAGAACGCCTCTATCACTTCAAGGACAAGTCCGGACGCGAGCTCGTCCTGAGGCCGGAGCTGACTGCGCCGGCGATGCGCCTCTACGTTAATCAGAGCCAATTCGAGCCCAAACCTGTACGGCTATATTACTTAGGGAACTGCTTCAGATATGAGCGTCCCCAGTCAGGGAGATACAGGGAGTTCTGGCAGGCTGGGATTGAACTCATAGGCAGCCCCTACCCAGAGGCCGAGGGGGAGATAGTCGCTGTGGCCCTCGATGTCCTGAGGAAAATTGGATTAAATTTTGAGCTCCACATAGGGCATATCGGGATTTTGAGGCAAATCCTCAAGGAAAGTGGCATCATGGGTGAAGAACAAAATGTGGTTATGAGTGCCATAGATAAAGGGGGGGGCCTGGAGGAACTGTTGGATGGTCTGGGGCTGGTGGGCGATGATAGGAGGCGCCTCCTGGATATATTGGCTCTAGTGGGTTCAAAGGAAGAAGTCATTGAAAGGGCTAGGGCGCTTTTAGATGGCCTTGAAGAGGCAACTCTGGAGTTGAGCAAGTTGGAGGAACTCTTACGGGTACTGGAGGGTTATCAAATATCGCCCTACCTCCTGAATCTGGGAATAGCCAGGGGTCTGGATTACTACAGCGGCATGGTTTTTGAGATATACTCTCCTAAGCTTGGGGCCGAGAAACAGATATGCGGCGGTGGCTCCTACTCCCTTGCCGAGACCTTCGGGGGTAAGGGAGTCCCTACCGTTGGTTTTGCCTTCGGCTTCGACAGAGTTCACTTAGCTCTTAAAAAGGACAAATCAGGTTTCATGCCCAGCTCAAGGGCAAAGTGCCTGATCGTAGCTACTGGGGGAAATCTCCTCAATGACGCAGTCAAGGTCTCACGAATGCTCAGAACTAACAATTTCTGTGAGCTGGAGCTCACAAGGAAGACGCTCAAGAAAGCCCTGAGCTATGCAGATCAGAGGGGTTTTACTCACGTTGCCATCGTCGGGGACGAGGAGTTGGAGGTGGGATGCGTGGCTCTTCGTGACATGGCATCAGGCGAGCAGAGAAAAATAAAATTAGGGGAGCTGACAGATTTAAAATTAGAGGTTACAAGATGAAGGACATAATGGAAAACACGAATTTTAGGGTGAAGATGGCTGGCGAGGATCTCTCCATTGCGATTGTCCAGGATTTCACGTCAAAGGAAATTCTAATGGTTGCCTTTATGAATCTTGAAGCATTGAGGCTGACCATAGAGACCGGTAAGATGCATTATTACAGCACTTCGCGGCGAAAGCTGTGGCTGAAGGGCGAGAGCTCGGGCCACAATCAAATCGTCAAGGAGGCTCGAGTCGACTGCGACGGCGATGCCCTGCTATTCATGGTTGAGCAGCTAGGCGCCGCGTGCCATAAGGGCTATGGCAGCTGTTTTTTCCGCAGAGTTGAGGACGGGAAGCTCAAAGTCTTTAAGAAAAAGGTATTCGACCCGGGGAAGGTCTATAAATGATAATCGTGCCCGATACATCGGTAATAATAGACGGCAGGATAACAAAGTTAGTGGAAGAAAAAGAGTACAAGAAGAGCAAGGTTCTGGTCCATGAGGCTGTTGTAGCAGAGCTTGAGAGCCAGGCGAACAAAGGCAGGGAAAGCGGTTATAAAGGGTTGGAGGAGCTTAACCACCTGCGAAGGCTTAGCGATGCCGGCACCATAACCCTGGAATACGTCGGCAAAAGGCCGAGGATAGCACAGTTCAAGGACATAGATGAGATAATAAGAAACACGGCTAGAGAGGAGGGGGGCGTCCTACTAACCAGCGACAGAATACAATCGAAAATCGCTGAAGTAAAGAGCATAGGGGTCCTTTACTTGCGGAAACGCAGGGTGAAAAAGAAGCTAGGAATCCTAGATTTATTCGACGATACCACCATGTCCGTTCACCTTAGGGATAGGGTACCTCCAATGGCTAAGAAGGGAAAACCGGGAGAGATCAAATTAGTAAAGCTCTCGAAAAACCCCTCATCCGAAAAGGAATTAAAGAATATTGCAGAAGAGATACTGGGATACGCCCGCATAGATCCGGACAGCTTTATCGAGATAGAGAGGGAGGGGGCCACGGTGATCCAGCTCGGGCAGCTCCGCATAGCCATAGCCAGACCCCCCTTCTCTGACGGCTATGAGATAACCGCTGTCCGCCCAATAGCGGAGATTGCGCTGGAGGACTACAAACTCTCGGACAAACTCCTCGCCCGCTTGAGAGGTAGGGCAGAGGGCGTCCTCGTGGCCGGCCCTCCCGGTGCAGGAAAGTCCACTTTCTCCCAGGCCTTAGCCGAGTTCTACAGATCCCTCGGTAAGATAGTTAAGACCATGGAGTCCCCGAGGGACCTGCTCGTTTCTGATGAGATAACCCAGTACGCCCCCCTAGAGGGCGACATGGAGAAGACCGCGGATATCCTCCTCCTTGTGAGGCCGGATTACACGATTTACGATGAAGTGAGGAAGACCAAGGACTTCAAGATATTCGCGGACATGCGCCTAGCGGGCGTGGGCATGGTGGGTGTTGTCCATGCCAATAAGGGTATAGATGCTGTCCAGCGCTTGATAGGGCGCGTTGAGCTCGGGATGATTCCTCAGATAGTGGATACCGTGGTTTTCATCAAGGATGGGGCCATCGAGAAGATATACAAGGTGCGCTTCACGGTCAAGGTTCCGGGCGGAATGGTCGAGGCCGACCTCGCGAGACCGGTGATAGAAGTGCAGGACTTCGAGACCGATGAGACCGAGTACGAGATATACACTTTCGGGGATGAGACGGTCGTCATGCCTGCTCAAGCCATGGGTGGGCGAGGAACTTCCCTGGAGAAGCTTGCTGGTGAGAGGGTGGTCCAGGAGATAAAGAGGATAGCCCCCAAGGCCTGGGTAGACGTAAGCGTCGAAGGAGGACGCGCCATAGTATGGGTGGAGGAAAAATTTATCCCAATTATAATCGGTAAGGGAGGGAAAAACATAGCTAAAATCGAGCGCGCCTTAGGACTGGGCATTGATATTCAGGATTTCGGGAAGAGAGCTTTACCTAAGCAGGATTTCGGTAAAAAACACGAGGTAAAGATAAAGGAGACCCACAATTACCTCCACCTCGTGGTTGGTGAGGGATCATCGGGTAAGACGGTTAGGGTTTATGCCGATGATGAGGAACTATTCACGGCTACCATTGGACGAAAAGGGGAGATAAAAGTCGCCAGGAGGAGCAGCATCGCCCAGGCCATCGTGGATGCCATGGCTGCGCAGGATCCAATTTACGCTATTGAGGCTCAGCTCTAAAGGTTAAATTTATTACCTCTCATGGGTATTACGTATTAATATGGAAAGGGAGCTTGAGGGAATTTTAACCAGGATTGGTGACCAGCCGGGCATTAAGATGGAGGATGGAAAAACTATACTGATATACAATCTCTTCGACGGCCTTACCGGCAAAAAAATAATGATAACGGTCGAGGAAGTCCCTCCCCCGAAAGAAAAATAAGCTTAAAAGCTGGTTTATGAGAAGGTCCTTAGGATGGAGTTAGGGATTAAACTTTCCCTATCCTAGCTTACCAATGAGCTCCCTCAGGTGTTGAAGGCCGTCCAACAGCAATTGCTCCCCTGTTTCCGTAATTGAATAATATTTTTTGTTTTCATTCCATCTCGCCGTCACGTATCCCTCCCTCTCTAATCTGTACAGCACCACATACGATGTCACTAGAGCTGGGCGAAACCCGAATTCTTCCTTGAGAACCCCCCTAATCTCATAGGCGTACATATCCCTATCCGTTAACAGCTTCAGAAGGTATATCCACAGAATTTCTTTGGTCGTCTTTATCTTTAATCGGTTTAAAGGCATGGATATATTTTACCACCATAAAATATTTATATGTTTTGAGATATTTTATTGCTATAAAATAGTTTCCAAGGAGATAGTGACATGGGAAAAATAAACGTGGCAATAGTAGGAGTTGGCAACTGTGCATCGTCCCTTGTACAAGGGGTTGAGTTTTACAAGGACGTGGAAGACGGCGATAAAATACCTGGAATAATGCACAACAATCTGGGCGGGTACAGGATAAGGGACATTAAATTCGTCGCTGCCTTTGACATTGATAAAAACAAAGTCGGCAAGGATATGAGCGAGGCCATCTTTACTAAACCAAATAA
>CAZDSM010000073.1:0-2910 GCA_964508205.1 Candidatus Hydrothermarchaeota archaeon
TCCCTAGCAAGAAAGCAGACAGAAACTACGTGCCCTGTGGGGTCACGCCCTAAATTTGAGAGAACATCCAAAACCCTGACTACCTCCACATCAAGACTCATCTCCTTCTTGCCTCGCGGACCGCTTTCTCCTCCACTGCCCCTTATATGGCTCGAAGGCCCGTTTCACGAGAACAAAGGAGACGTCCTTCCGGAGGAGCACCATGTCCACCGCAACAAAGGGCTTGCTGATAATCAAGGGAATATGCCTGAGGAGCTCGACATATAGGCTCATTTCTCCCTTGATTTCAACTGCTAAATATAAATATCCTTGGCCTTCCATGAGATGACATGCGCGCAGCTGTCGTTGGCGCCGGTCTGGGGGGATTGCTCTCTACTCTGGATCTCCTGAAAAAGGGATACGACGTGACGATATTTGAAACACTTGGCTATCCTGGAGGAAGGTTCACAAATCGAGAGTACAGGGGATACCAGCTCTCCACTGGCGCTCTGCACATGATCCCTCACGGAAGGCGCGGACCCCTAGGCATGATGCTCAGCTCCCTGGGCGCGGACGTGGATATAATTGACTCAGTACCCGACGGCTTATTCAGGGTAAAGGGAAAGGACTATCCCTTCGATGAGATATCCGAGCTCTTCTCCCTTGTGGACAAGGTAAAACTGAGCGCTGTCCTGGCTAAGCTCCTGACCCTGGGCGGCGGGGATGAGGAAAGCTTCAAAGACTGGCTTCAAAGACAGATCGAAAACCCCCTTGCTTTAAAGCTCGCCGATTCCTTCTGCGGCTGGGCCCTGAGCATCGACTCCTCGCAGATCTCGGCCAAGGAGCTTATTGCAATTACTAAAAACGTGAACCGCCTCAAAGGCCCTGGGATTCCCCTTGGGGGCTGCAAAGGCGTTACCGACGCCCTTGTAGAGGGGATAGAGAGCGAGGGGGGTAAGCTGGAGCTTAGGTGCATGGTCAAGAAAATAGGAATCGAAAAAGGCAAAGCCAAGTATGTCGCTACCAACAAGGAAAAATATGCTTGCAACCTGATTGTGAGCGACGTTGGACCAAAGGCGACAGTCAAGCTCGTGGGGGATGAGTTTCCAGGAGGCTACGCTAAGAAAATCGATGGAATCGAAGAGGCGGCGGGGATAAAAATAAGCGTCGCCTGCGACAAGCCAATGCTGGGCCACAGCGGCGTGCTATTTACCCCTGAAGCAAGGAGAATAGACGGCCTCAACGAGGTCACCAACGCTGACCCTGGATTGGCGCCCAAGGGAAAGCACCTCCTCATGGCTCACCAGGCTCTTGTTCCTGGAGAGGACGTGAGGAAGGAGATTCGGCTAGGGATAACGGACCTGCACAAAATATTCCCGGACTTCAAGGAGCACTGCCGCGTTATCACGGCCCAGTGCTATCGCGGCAAATGGCCGGTTAACAGGGCACTGTCCGGGATGGAAATACGCCCTGAGACCCCTATTAAGGACCTCTATATCGTAGGGGATGCCGTTAAGCCCAAGGGTTACATGGAGACCGATGGTCTAGCCGCGGGAGTTGAGCTTGCGATGAAGGCGGTGGAAGAGGGTTAGCCCTTATTTTTGTTTCGGAAATGGAAAAAAAGGTTTATCTAGATTTACCTAATATGCCGATTCAGTTTAACCCTCAGCGCCTTTTTCAACTCAGGCAATCCTTCCCCTGTTCTGGCGGAAAACGGTATAATATTACAATTCGTCCAAGGACCCTCAAGGTTCAATAGACTGCATATTTCATCCAGCACCTCGCTCCTTTTTTCCAGAGGGATTTTATCCATTTTGTTGGCGACCAGTAGCGGCTCCAGATTGACCTCCCTCAGGAACTGATACATCTCTACCTCAAGAGGCACGTGTCCCCTGGAAAGCCAGCGCAGGGCAATAGACACGAAGGCTTTGGCGTCCGTAACTTGAACAGCGAAGAGCACGTCCCCCGAGTTTTCAAGATAGCGCACGATGAAATTCTTGACCTCCTCCTGCTTCTTCTTGCTAATGCCCATCATGAACCCGAAGCCCGGCATGTCCAGAACAACGGCCCCACCGTAGGGTATCTCCATCGGCTCAAGGGTGATCCCCGGGCGCCTGCCGACCTTGAGTTTTGCCCCTGTTAAAGCCTTAATGGTGCTGCTCTTCCCGACGTTGCTCCTGCCGACGAAGGTGATTTTGTTCCGCATCCGATAATCCTTTTTTAATAAGGATAGATAAAGCCATTCCTAAAAATCCGTTTAAGAGGCTGAAATGAAGCTCCTGATCACCGGCAAACCGAGAAGCGGGAAGACGACCCTCTGCAAGAGAATAATCGACCCCCCGGGTAGCGAATACAAAGTAGGGGGAATACTCACCCAGGAGATAAAAGAGGGTGGGGTCAGAAAGGGCTTCAAAGTAAGGGATTTGGCGAGGGGTAAGGAAGGCGTCCTAGCCCACGTGAACCAGAAACGCGGCCCCAGGATCGGCAGGTACCATGTAAATATGCGGGACCTCGAAGATATAGGGGCGAAGGCGATACTCCATGCAATCGATGCATGCGATTTAGTGGTCATCGACGAGGTAGGTCCCATGGAGCTCCACAGCAAGGGGTTCATCGAGGCTGTGGGAAAAGCTTTTAATTCTGATAAGCATGTAATGGCTACGATACATTTCAAGTCTAGGCATGAGCTGATAGAAAAGTTGAAAAACAGAAAGGACGTTACCTTGGTTGAGATAGACGAGAACAACAGGGACGAATTACTAGAGAAATTGAAGAGGTTTAAAGGATGAAGGCCAGGCTAGTAGGGTTCAGAGGAAGCAGGAGAGACGTTATTAATAATTACGGCATACTCGAGGTCGAAGAGAGAAATATCGCCAGCTTAATAGGAGAGAGGGTCAGCTGGCGCAGCGAAGGTGGTAAGTGGATATCAGG
>CAZDSM010000074.1:0-11661 GCA_964508205.1 Candidatus Hydrothermarchaeota archaeon
CAGCCTTCGCTCCTGCTCCAAAATTGAGCAGTCTCAGCGCAAGGGCATCAAGGCGCTCTATCTTCTCGTCGCTGTCTTTTCTGTAATTGGACTTGCTTCCGGCTAAATGCGGACATGCGAGGCAAACATCGTCTGCGCCTTTCTGAACCATGACCCCTTCGCGGTTAGCCCTGTCAATAATATGCTTCAAATTCTCGACAAAGGCCGCGTCGTATCCGTTGCCTTTAAAGAAATGGAGGCATATGAGATGGTGTCCTCTGAGGGATGTCATTTAGGATAGCCCCTATCTATTATCTTCCCCAGCAAGCTCTTGGTGCTGTGGAGAGGGCATTTCTTGTATTCATATACCCTCTTAACCTTTACCCCCCGTACGCCCCGTTTCTTCAGCTCCCCTTGGAGATACTCCTCGTCATGTCTCTGGTCAGGGCCAAGAACAATCACGTCAGGCCGCAAGGCCTCGATAATCTTCAGGAAATCCCCTTCCCCCCCTAATACCGCATGGTCTACTGGTTTTAAGTACCCCACCATCTCCCGGCGCTGCTCCTCTGGTACGATTGGAATCCTCTTCCTTTTTTCGACAGTTGAGTCAAGGGCAACAATAACGACGAGGAGGTCGCCATAGCTCTTAGCTCGCTCAAGGAAAAACCCGTGCCCAGGGTGCAGGATATCGAAAACCCCGCCGCAAGCAACTATCTTAAGCCTTTCTCTTCCCCGCCCCGTTAACCGCAGGCGATTGCCATCGCTTTCAATTAAACCCTCTTTTGCCACTTTCTCCAGCATTTTCTCGCCAAACCTCTCCACCAGGGCTTCCCTGTCTGCCCAGACTTTGCCAGCCTGCAGCTTCCAAAGTATTTTCAATAACTCTTTCATTTCTCCTCCATCAAAGCCCGTGCAAGAAGCCTCGCCACCTTCAGGGGCTCTGGTACCGCGCCCTGGAGGGTAAACTTACCCAGAAGCGCCTTAACTTCCTTTTCTTTTTCAATACCGAGATATCGCACGAGGATTTCGTGGTCCGTATGAAGCATTATCTTCCTCCGCGAGCCAAGGGCGGCGTAGGCCTTAACTCTCTCCTGCCAGTCTTGAAAATACTCCTTAATGTATTTTTCCAGACCATCTGACTCCTCGTATGTGACGCAGACGAGGGGCAGCTTCAGAGCCTTGTATATCATATTCAAATCGATGATGTTGAACCAGCTTATAACACAACCGTTTAAGAAGAGGGCGTTTATATCTCTTCTGTCCAGTTCTTTGAGAATCCTCAGGACTCCCTCTGTAGCGTCCATGCCGCCTACAGTGATGTGCGTAACTGCGAAGCCATCGATCTGAAGGTCGGCGCGCATAACGACGCCTGCCAACAACGACTTCTCATCGCTCTTCCTGAAGCTCTCAGCAATGCCCAATACTCTAAGTCCTTTTTTGTCAAGATGGAGCAAAGGAGACACCTTTTTATATTCCTGAAATTAAAATTAAACTGGATGATTTGTAAGGTTTGCGGTATCTTCTCGAATCAAGCAAGGGTAGTGGAATGCCGTTACCTGGGTTACGAACTATGCTCATGTTGCTGCGAAGGGGTTGGAGGTGGGTTCCTGGACGCGTGCATGGGGTGCGATTTCACTTCAAGCCAGCAAAGGCACGAAGATATTCCTCTTCCATGAAATGCAACTTACCTGGAACTATCAAGCTGTGAGGCAGCCCTCCGAAGTCCAGCTCTAACAATTTTTTAGCCTTACCAGCCCGCAAGACTTTCTCATCAGAGCCTACGTTGCCCAGAGCTATGCACAGGGTTTCAGGGGTAAATACATCCTCTCGTCGTTTCTCCTCTAGCTCCAGGAGATACTTTATCCCCTGATTGGCGGTCATGCATTTACGCCTACCGGCAGTGATTTTAATGTCCAAGAACAAAAGGGTGTGCAAGCTCAGTCGTTGATTCTCCTTCAAGACATCGTAAGGTGTTTCAGGGGCGAATCCAATTGGAAAAGGAACGCTCGCCGACCTGCCAAACTTATAGTTCTGCAGCCCAGATTCAGAGGGAGCGGCGGAGTGAATAGAAGCGTTGTGCACCACCTTGTTCGCTATGCCCAGTTCACTTGCCCTGAGGCGTAGAGCAATGTGGGTGGTCGAGATAAGGGGATCCCCTGGAATGAGGAAACCTACTTTTTTATTCTGCGCAGGTCCGAGGATTATCTCCTCCCTCTCCTCGACATCCCTCCTATCCAGTAGTTGAATACCCCTGCCTATAGCGGCCTCGATTTTATCCTTCCCCGCTCCAGACAAAAAACTTGTATACTCCTCCATGAATAATAAATCGCAACTTCGCGCCTCCTCACGGCCGCGAAGGGTTAGATCCTTCTCATCGTGCAAGCCTAGGCCGATGAAGACGAGCATAAGGGGAAAGTTGATGAGCAGAGGCATAAAAGTTCCGGTAAGAGAGGCGGAGAAGGTCAAAAAGGAGCTCCTGAGCTCCGGAGTCTTTGACAGAGGTAAAAAGGTAAAGAGGCGCGGGGGCGTCGTAATATTCCCTGTGAGGAAGGTACCAAATCTCGGCTACGAGGTCGTTGAAGAGGAGTTCGAGGAGCTCAGGCGTATCAAATTCCAGGATTACCTACGGGAGTTTCTATCTGAGAAACAGCTTGAGAATGTGCGGCATTCCTTCGATGTTATAGGAAGCATTGCGATAATAGAGGTGCCAGAGAACCTCGTCCATTACGAAAAAAAAATCGCGGAAAGTCTCGCTAAAGCCCATAAAAACATTAAAGACGTGTTCAAGAAAACCAGCGCTGTTAAAGGCAGGGAGCGCACTAGAGAACTGGTACATCTTTGGGGAGGGGCAAGTACTGTAACTCAGCACAGAGAGCACGGCTGCAATTACAGGCTCGACGTTGCAAGAGTTTATTTTTCCCCTCACCTCGCCTATGAGAGGCAGAGGATACTGAAGCAGGTTAAAAATGGCGAAGTTATAGTCGACCTCTTCGCTGGCGTGGGGCCATTCTCAATTCTTATTGCGAAGTACAGGGCGGTGAAAATATACGCTATCGACGCTAATCCCACTGCATACGAGTACCTGAAAGAGAACATCCTGCTCAACAGGGTTGTGGGCAATGTTAGCCCTCTCCTTGGCAACTGCCGCGAAGTCGCGCCTAGAAGAATAGCAGACAGAGTTATAATGAACCTCCCCAAAAGCTCAGATGAGTATTTAGACCTGGCCTTTGATGTGATGAAAAAAGGTGTGGTGCATTTTTACTCCATCTCCCCTGAGGACGACTTATATGATTCGAAAATAATATTCATCCAGGAGGTCGCGGAGAAGAAAAATAGAAAAGTCAGAGTCATTAACAAAAGGATGATGAGGTCTTACTCACCGTATAACTACCATGTCGTCATCGATATCCAAGTGGAGGATTTTAAATAATTATATATAGGGTGGTGTATACGCTATCGGGCGATGAAGTCAAAATCACGGAGATAATCTACCGTGGCAGAGGATACAAGTGGTTGGAGTGAAGGCATAATGAATCTCTCACAACTGGGCGAGCGCAGGGCTATAAGGATATTCGAAGGCATCTACGGCAGCTGTGAGAAGGCAGTCCTTGCCATGGGCGATGACGCCTGCATCCTTGAGCAGGATGAAAAGCACTACCTCGTGGTCTCAACCGATTTGCTCTCGAGGAAGACCCATTTCCCCCTGGAGATGCCCCCACGGAAGATAGGCAAATACGCGGTTAACGCCTGCCTCAGCGACATCGCCTCCATGGGGGCTTATCCCATAGGCCTGCTCTTTTCCTACGGCCTGCCAGGGGATACTGAAGAGGACTTTATCAGGGGACTCGCTAGGGGTATAGACGAAGCCTGCAGGTCGCATGATACATGCGTTTTAGGAGGCGACACCAAGGAGCAGGATGAGCTCTTGGTCACGGGCATTGCCTTGGGCAGGGTAAAGAAAGACCGCGTCCTGAGGCGCTCAGGGGCTGAAGTTGGGGATTTAATCTGCACAACGGGTATGATGGGCTCCAGTGCCGCGGGTTATTACGCCATGATCAAGGGCTTCAAGGCGCCAAAGAGATTCATGAAAGCCGCCTTCGAGCCTAGATCGAGGATAATGGAGGGCATAGCCATAAGCAAATACGCCACCGCATGCGCCGACATCTCGGACGGCCTTGCCTTCACACTGCATGAAATCGCCAGGGCCAGTGGCGTAGGCTTCAGGATTTACGAGGAGAAGATACCTGTTGACGGGGGGCTGGAGGGAATAGCGGGGTTAGCCGGCGTAGAGGCGGATGAACTTCTCTTCCACAAGGGTGGTGAATACGAGCTTTTGTTCACGCTGCCAGAGGAGCATTTGACGACAGTAGAGAAGAAAATAAAGGCGCTGAAAACCAAGTTCAGCGTCATCGGCGAAATAGCAAAGCGAGGAGGGAGGCTGATGAGAAAAGACGGCAGGGTTGAAAATCTCGAGCCCCGGGGCTATGAGGCCTTCAAAGCAAATTTTCGAACGTGAACCTTCTCGGATATGGCGGGAATGATAAAAAAGGCGCGGCTATGGGAGGAGGCTGGGGATAAAAAGGTGAAGTGTGGCCTCTGCTATCGCCGCTGCACAATAGCTGAGGGTAAGCGGGGATTCTGCAGGGTCCGCGAAAACAAAGATGGAACGCTTTACACCCTGAACTATGCCCTAGCCTCCTCGGCCTCACCAGACCCCATAGAGAAGAAACCCCTCTTCCACTTCTATCCTGGTACGAGCGTCTTCTCCCTCGGTACGGTGAGCTGCAATTTTCGATGTCTCCACTGCCAGAACTACACGATTTCCCAGTCACCCCTAGAGGGAGCGGGGGATTATCTGGTCGAATATACCCCTGAGAAAGCCGTTGCTCTAGCAAAGGACTACTCGTGCAGCGGCATCGCCTGGACCTACAATGAGCCCACGATTTGGTTTGAGTACACCCTTGACTCTGCGAAGCTCGCCAAGGAGCGCGGGCTCTACACGGTCTACGTCACCAACGGCTACTTCACGAATGAGGCCCTTGATCTGATCGCCCCTTACCTCGACGCCGCTAACATCGACGTCAAAGGCTTCGAGGAAGAGTTTTATAGGGAAATCTCTGGGGCGAATCTTCCGCCTGTGCTGGAAACCATTGAGAGATGCGCGAGAAAAGGCATCCACATAGAGCTCACCTACCTCGTAATACCTGGGAAGAACGATAAAAAAGAAGAGCTTAAGGATTTCGTGGACTGGGTGGCAGAGATAAGCACGGACATACCGGTGCACTTCACGCGTTTTCACCCTGATTACAAGATGCTCAGCTCTCCCTCCACGCCCATTGAAGCCCTTGAGATGGCTAGGAAGATAGGCCTCGAAAAGCTCAACTACGTTTACTCGGGCAACGTGGTCGGCCATGAAGGGGAGAATACCTACTGCCCCAACTGCGACGAGATACTCATCAAGAGGTGGGGCTTTAATATTCAAAAACTGGGATTGACAGAGGATAACCACTGTCCCAGTTGCGGCGAGAAAATAGCGATAATCAGATGAGTCCCAGGCCGAGGAAGCCCCAGACGATGACAGCTAAGCCAGCGATTCTGACCACTGTTTGGGCGATGCCCTTGCCCACGAAAATCAGGGCTAGACCCGCTATTACTGGCAGGGCAGGGGCGAACTGGGGGAAGGCCATGCCGAGGGGCTCATAAAAATATGCAGCCACTCCAACTGCGAGGAGGGCCAGGCCTATTACTTTTACGACGAAGCCAACGAGCCGTGGTGCCACTATCAAGAGCACTAAGCCGACTACAATCAGGCCGATAGGTGGAAGTTGTGGAAGGGCCATTTTAACTCCATGAGAAGGTTTTTATACCCTTCTCTTTAAATCAGCGATAAATAACTTTTGGTGACATGATTAGAGGAGTTTTTTACATCGAGGCCCAGGGAAATTCCGATGGAGCGGTTCAGAACTCCCTCCAAGAATTGGTAAGGCGCCTAGGGAGGGAGAAAGGGGTCAAAGTCGAGGGGGAGAGCTTTGATGAAGTAACCCTGGAGGACAAGCTTTACTCATCGGTGGTGGAAGTAGATCTCGCCTTCCCGAACTTCTCCACTTATCTCCTCGTGGCGATTAAATACGGCCCCTCAGCCATAGAGATCGCAGAACCCAAAAAGCTCCTTCTGGACAGGAAAGAGTTCCTGGAAGCCCTGGGGAAGGTAATAGAGATAACCAAGGCATTATTTGAAAAACACAACATAGGTTATAAATTTTTAATTCAGAAAAATGCCAGGGAGGAGGTTGGTCTGAGTGAGGAGGAAATAGAGGAGCTCCTGGAACAGGGAGCCTTGAGGACGAAGATAATCGTGGAGAGCAAGGGAAAAACGAGGCAGAGGGTGGTCAGGGACTTCGTGAATATAGTAAGCGAGGACATTTTCGTCAACAAGGTCAAGACGAGGCAGATGATGAGGGGGCAGGGCTTCGACGGCTTGGTTGGGATAGAGGCTTTCATGCACGAGCCCAAGACCCTCTTCGACTTGGCCGTGAAGCACAGGCCGGTGCTGGTCGAGCTGATAGATCCGGGGGAGATAGAGCTCAACATGTTGGAGATACAAGACATAGGCGTGGATTTGGCGGGGGTGTTCTTCGAGGCTGCACATAAGCTCAGGCTAAAATAAGTGCTCGCTGGGATAGAACTTCTGGGGTAGCTTTTCCTTTAAGTGCTTGCATAGCACGTTGCTGTTGCACCACAGCGGGTAGCCGTATTTTTTAGCTTTGATGAAGAAGTAGAAGTCTTCGGTTACGTTTATCTCCCCCCCTATGTCGTCCATTTTGTATGAAAACCAAGGTTGAGGAATATGCTGAAAAACATCTGTTTTAATAAGACAGCACCCCAATCCAGCGGCTTCTAATTCGAAGATCGATTTTTCAGGGAAGTCGAAGTAAGGTCCCATGTGGAGGTCTTTGTATATTACCGGCTCAGGAGGATCGGATTTAGTCCAGTAGATACCAGTCACTATGTCTTTATTACTCTGCAATAGTCGGGCGAAGGTACGTGGGGGCAGGTAAACGTCGCTGTCTACAAAGAAAATATACTTTGAGTTGTCCTCCTTTAGGCATTCTTCGACAAGCCTTTCCCTAGCTGCGGGCGTTCTCAAAAACTCCCCTGTATCAGGGTCCTTGTCAGTAACTCTGACTCGCCAGCTTGTGCCTGTTGGAACCTTGTCTACAACAATGAGCATGTTTGTCATGAATTTAGGGTCAACTTTCCCAGTCGTTGGAATAGCGAAGGTTACCAGTCGGTCGTACTTCATTTCAGCCAATATATAATAGTAATTAAATATAATAGTTATATAAAAGTAGTGAGTCGCCTGCCAAATATGATGCAGCGAGGCAGGGAATTGATTCATGCCTAAAAAAGCGGAAAAGGGGGGGTTAGAAAGGTTTATATATGCCTCAGTGTTTTAAAGGCTGAAGAGAGCTAACCAATCCTATGGGAAATCGAAAGCTATATATACCATGTAGAGGTTAGAGAAAAAAGTTAGAAAAAAATAGATGTTTTTAAAAAAATGGAGGTAAAAAAATATGGTGAATCTTAGAAAAGTTGGTGCTATTGCTACTGGCGCGCTCTTCGTGGGCTCTACTCTAGGAATGGCAACAGCAGTGAATGTTCCTTCTGACTTTATGGCATCGATGCTTGCAGACAGTGGCGAGGCAAAGGCGCAGCTCGTCGTGGGCAAGGACGCTCCAGGTAAGACCGCGGACGAAGCTAGTGCGAAGATTATCCAGGACAAAGCGGAGACAGCTCTTGCCGATACAGTGGCAGGCGGCGATATTGAACTTGAGTACTCTCATTACAGGTGGGACGATACTGGTAGTGGAACGAGGGCGAATTTGACTTGGCAGCTTGGTCAAACATGTCCCCATACCCCCGATGCCGGTAGTGGTTGCTTTGCTGGAACTAAGTGGAGAGTTATCGGCAAGACCTACACGACATCGACTCAGACCGGGAATATCACCAACGTGAACAAAGGCTCCAACGGTTACTTGAGAATTGATAGCAACGCTGACGGCGACTTCAAGGACGCAGGGGATTACAACATCTACAGTGGCTTGTATGTTATTGACGGCACTTCCGGTACTTTGCAGCCAGTCTATAACTTCTCCACAGATAGGGACGCCACTTACAGCCCCAAGTCGAACAGTACGACGTCATGGTATACTAGGGGTGTGACTTTCAAGGTGAAGGGTACGCGTTATACCTTCGCTAAGGAGACTGCTGCTCAGGAGATTGTGCTGGCGCCGACCATACGATCTAGTATGGCTGGTGTGACTCAGGACTACCTGTCTAGTGCAACTACCTTGGATGGTACAAAGAAGATAGCATTCAGGAAGGCAGATGGTGTTACTCATGCACTTTACTTCTACGATGGCACGGATTTCCTTGGTAGCGTAGACATTAATGCATCGGGTAGCTATGATACTGGTGACAATGCAACGGGTGGCCTGATTAAGAATGCTGAGCTTCCATCGGCCATGCAAGACTATCGGATATGGGTCAAAGAATCAGGTGCAACGGCTTATGTCTGGGCTGTCCGGAAGGATGATGAGTTCAACGTTGTAGATCAGCAGGCAGATGTCTTAGGTTACAGTGAGGTCAGGGTTAACGATACTGGCTTTACGCCTGGTGGAAATGGTTTGTACTTCCTTGACGATACCTTTGACTTGATTCTGGGCGGCACAGTTGATTTGCCTGGCACGGAGTACAATGTCAAGTGGACGACTGCTAAGGTGATACAGCTCACGCGTCCGAAGATAACAACCATTGCGAGCGGTACCAAGATGAAGACCACTGACTCCGCCTACTCAGACATCGTCGATGTAGACACCACGGGGACGCTCACAGGCGAAGAAACCACAGAGCCTGTGCTGGAAATCGTCGATGAGGACACCGCGAGCAGCACCATGAACCACGTGCTCATAGGCGGTCCTGTAGCCAACAGTCTTGTTGCGGACCTTGTAACCATGAAGAAGTCTGCGGTATCCTGGGATACCAGTGACGGCGACATTGAAGTAGTCAGTGACCAGCCGGCAGAAGGGTACGACAGCATAATCGTCGCTGGAAAAACAAGGACAGAAACAGCAGCAGCAGCCGACGCTCTGGCAGCAGCACTCTAGAAGGCTCCGGCCTTCTAATTTTTTTATTTTTTTTTTGATTTTCTAATTTTAATGAGATTTTTTTAAAAGGTTTCTATAACTTAATTATAGCCTATAATCCAGGTGGGAGTGCAGGGGAAGAAGTCGGGGGGGTGACGATAATGGCTGGAGGAGGCGATGAACTTCATCAAGGAACGCAGCATAATCCTCGATGTAAATGAATCCCCTGTGGAGAGGGTTGCCAAGATATCAACAGAGAAAAGACTCCATACAATAGACGCCCTTATATATACTGGCGCCGATGATACGAAGGCTGCTCTATTCACATGTGATTCGGACTTTCACGATTTAGAACACGTGGAGATAATATAAACTGAGGAGATTAAGACAGACACTGTTTTAATAGATGATTTGAAGGCACGAAAAGTAGTAAAGTTGATGAAGTTCAATATCTTGGCAAGGAGGTGCTTAATACTGCTAAGGAGGTCTAGTTTATCTTGTAAATCCTCACCTGCGAGTTTTTGAATATCAACTCGTACTTATCAAAGCCCTTACCATCCAACAGCATCAAAGAAGTTAAGAAGGTGTCCTCTAAATCAGGGGGAATATAAATGATGAAGTCATCGTCTGGGAAGTGCGTGATTATCCCCTTCTCAGGGATGTAAACCGTGCCCTCAGTGGTTGGTACATTATCGTACTCCATATACCTTAGATTGTCCTTTTCTCTCCAGTATACACTTTTTACCGCCTTCACTTTGCCTTGCCTGTTGTGCAGCACCATTTTCCCATCATCAGTATCTAAAACGAAAAGGTCTGAATAGTCTGCGGCCTTAGCGCCGAATACTCGCTGTTCCCCGCTGTAAAGAAAGAGGGAATACTGATATCTTTTGACCTGCTCCATAATCGATAATTGGCCGACCTTTCGAATGTTCTTCATCTGTCCAATCATGGTTACGTCGATGATGACGTATTTTGTGTCGTATTTTTGTAGTGCTTTAAGGGTGACGGATTCATTGGTTTCTAAGAATATCCTTGCAGTTTCGCGCATTCTGTTCGCATCCTGGCCGTGCACGGTGTCTGTTACGGTAGGATAGCCCGTGATTCCCTGCACCCAGGAACCATAATCCCACCATGTCAATACAGTACCTGGTTCCTGGGTTTTTAAGGAGCTAATGGCCTCGTACCATTCGTCGCTGATAGTGGGGGTATTGCTTGCGGCAAACTGAATGCCTGCAAAAGTAACTGTTAATAGTAGTATCCCGGGTATCAAAGGGATTATCAGTTTCCCTAGGTCTTGTAAAATTCGTGTTTTATGCATAAATTGACGGGCTTTCATCGTGGTTTTATCCAGCTTGCTCAGGAATAAGGCAGCCACAATACCTATGGGAATAGAGGCAAGGAAAGTGTACCTAATCGCTGCGCTGAGCACATACAGACCAGCTAATACCCATGCAGCTATGATAACCGTTTTCGGCCTGGGCGCACGAAGCAGAAATACGGCCCCCCCTAAGAACAACAGGAACGTAATAGGGAAGTACTCCCAGAGGTGCTGAAGGGCTGGAGGGTGCAATTCGCCTATTGTTCCAAGCCAACCATCACCCTTTACTAATCCATATCCTCCAAGCATTTTATTCATCAGTTCGGGATAAACATAAAGAGCGGTTGCCAAGGATATCATCAGTATTCCGAGGACGTGTAAAACCCTAGTTCGGGGCATAAGTTTATCGGTCCCGTATAACTCGTCTGTTGGTTTCCTTCTGGTCGAGCTATATTCATGATAGTCGATAGTATGAGAAAAGCACAGAAATCCTAGAATTTCAAGAAGGCCTGAAAAAACAATGGTGCCCGGGACCATATATCTGGTTAAGTCTTGCATAAACCATGCGGCTTGATATCCTGGGATTATTACCAGATATTTGATAATACCAATCCCTATGACGGCGGAAATTATATAGCTAATTATGGCATTTCTGGAGCTGGTTCCCCGCACATAGCTGGCTAAGGAGTGAAGGACGACGAAGCCGGAGAGAACTATGAATCCGAAGATAAAACCGTTCCAGACTAGACCCATAAGCCCGAAGGAGATACCGGCAATGATGGCCAGCCTAGGGTTGTCAAGGGATTTAAGGTAGAAGTAAAGGCCCAGGACCATGAAAAACATGAAGAAGGCGTCTCCTCTATAGAATCCAGACATGGTTCTGTAGGTAAAGGCAGGGAGAAAGGAGAGGATCAGCACAGAGAAGATGGCGGTTTTCCTCCCGAAAAGCTCCTTGGTTAAAAAATAAGCGGGTAGCAATGTCATAATACCGAAAAGCGGCGGCACAAGCTTAAAGACCTGTATAAAAGTAAAACCCAAGGGGCCAAAGATTTTGTAAAGGAGAACGGACACATAGTAAAGGCCCATGGGCTGAACTATTAGCTCTCCCTCAGGGTAGCGGGAGAGATGCCATCTCTCAGGAAATTCGTCTGTCATAACGATGTATTCAGCGATTTTATAGTGGTGGAATGGATCGACTCCCATGAGGTATTCATAACC
>CAZDSM010000075.1:0-3035 GCA_964508205.1 Candidatus Hydrothermarchaeota archaeon
CCTTCTGGGCGTCGATGGTAACATGTTTTAGAACACCAAGGGCGCTGGCCTTTTCCTCTGCCTCCTTAAGCTCCTCCTTTGATATACCTACATCGACGGTTACCGTTACGACGTTGCAATCATATTTATCCTGAAGAAGACTGACGCAGACACTCGTATCAAGGCCACCTGAATATGCGAGAACCGCTTTCATTCAAAATCCTCCAATCTGAGCTCGTGGACGTGGCCGCGATAGTAGTCACTCAGGGATCTTATGGCTACTTCGCCCTTCGAGATGCTCTCAATCGCCTTCACCGCGGCTTCAGCACCGGTTATCGTTGTGATATATGGTACGCCCAAATCCACGGCGTGCCTGCGGATGTAGAAGCCGTCGGTATACGGTATCTTACCTGCTGTGGGGGTGTTTATTATCAATTCCACGCCCTTACCCATCATTATGTCAAGGATATTTGGGGAGCCCTCACTTATCTTCAGTATCTCCATGGCAGGTATTCCCACGCTTTCAAGGGCCGCCCTGGTTCCTTCTGTTGCAAGGATTTCAAAGCCGATGTCATATAATCTTTTTGCTATGGGCGCGATTTTGACGGCATCGCTGCGCTGAACTGAGATGAAAATCTTGCCCTTCATCGGCAGACAGTTGCCCGCTGCCAGCTCTGCCTTATAATAGGCCCTGCCGAAGTCAAAGTCTATGCCCATTACTTCCCCAGTGCTTTTCATCTCAGGTCCCAGGACAGGATCAACCCCTGGCAACTTAACGAAGGGAAACACCGCCTCCTTCACTGCCACGTGCCTTATCTTGCGCTCCCCAAGATAGCCTAATTCACAAAGGTTCTTCCCGAGCATTACCCTCGTTGCTATCTTGGCCAGTGGGACTCCTATGGCCTTGCTCACGTACGGTATAGTCCTGCTCGCCCTGGGATTAGCCTCCAGGATATAAACCACATCATCTTTAACTGCGTACTGAATGTTCAAAAGTCCAACAACCTTGAGCTCCTTGGCGAGTTTGATTGCGCAGTTCTTTATCTTGCTGACAACTTCGCGGCTCAGGGTTTGAGGGGGTAATACGCAGGCCGAATCGCCACTATGAATGCCCGCGTGCTCTATGTGCTCCATGATCCCACCTATGAATACGTCCTCTCCATCACTCACAGCATCGACATCTACCTCGACGGCCTCTTTCAGGAACTTATCCACCAGCACAGGGTGCTTCTCGCTCACCTCAATAGCTTCCTGCATGTATTCATCGAGCTGGGTCTCGTCGTAGACCACCGCCATAGCCCTGCCGCCGAGAACATAGCTCGGCCTTACCAGTACTGGGTAGCCTATTTTTTCAGCGATTTTCCTGGCCTCTTCGATGGAGAAGCCCGTGCCATAAGGTGCCTGGGGTATGCGGAGCTTGTTAAGTACTTGGGTGAATTTTTCCCTGTCCTCCGCCCTGTCAATGTTCTCAGGGCTAGTACCCAGAATTCGAACTCCCTTCTTAGCGAGGGGTACAGCCAGGTTCAGGGAGGTCTGGCCGCCGAACTGCACGATAACGCCGTAAGGATGCTCCTTGTCCACTATATTCATCACGTCCTCCTGGGTTAGGGGCTCGAAGTAGAGCTTGTCGCTGGTGTCATAATCGGTAGAAACCGTTTCGGGGTTGTTGTTAACTATGATGGCCTCGATTCCCTCCTCTCGCAGCGCTAACACGCCGTGGACGCAACAGTAATCGAACTCTATCCCCTGGGCTATGCGAATAGGCCCGCTCCCGAGGATTATCACCTTCTTCTGTTCGCTAACCTCTACTTCATCGACGACTTCGTAGGATGAATAATAATAGGGTGTAGCTGCCCGGAATTCAGCTGCGCAGGTGTCGACCATCTTATAAGTTGGCGCTGTATATCTCTTCCGCAGCTTTCTGATTTCATCTTCCGTCACTTTCAATGTGTACGCGAGCTGTCTGTCTGAGAAGCCCATTTTCTTGGCAGTGGTTAAGAGCTCAGGGCCCAGTTCATCGACAGTGATATTTTTAATCTCAGCCTCATAATCAACGATGTTTTTGATTTTCTCCAAGAAGAAGGGGCTTATACCCGTGAGCCTGTTAATCTCGGCTACGCTCATCCCAGCCTTTAAAGCATCACTTATGTAGAAAATCCGCTTATCCGTTGGCTGACTGAGGTTCTTAACTATCTCATCCTTGTCCGTACATTCCTCTTTGCCATCACCGCACAAGCCGAAGCGCTTGATATCAAGGCTGCGAATCGCCTTCTGCAGGGACTCCTCAAAGGTTCGGCCTATGGCCATGACCTCACCGGTGCTCTTCATCTGTGTTCCTATCTCCTTCTCAGCTTCGCGGAACTTGTCGAAAGGCCACCGCGGTATCTTGGTGACGATGTAGTCCAAGGCAGGTTCGAAGCTCGCCGGCGTTTCCATGGTGATGTCGTTGGGGATCTCATCCAAAGTTAAGTCGATCGCTATCTTTGCACCGATTTTAGCAATGGGATAGCCCGTGGCCTTGCTGGCGAGGGCTGAGCTCCTCGAAACCCGGGGATTGACCTCGATGACGTAGTACTCCCATTTTTTCGGGTTTACGGCGAACTGGATGTTGCATCCCCCCTCGATTTTCAGGGCGCGGATTATCTTCAAGGCTGCGCTCCTAAGTATTTGGTGGTCCTGGTCGCTCAGGGTCTGCACAGGCGCTACCACGATGCTTTCACCAGTGTGCACACCCATAGCATCGAGGTTCTCCATGTTGCACACGGTTATGCAGTTGTCCTTAGAGTCCCGCACGACCTCGTACTCATACTCGTACCACCCTAGCAGCGACTTCTCTATGAGTACCTGATGCACCATGCTGGCCTTTAACCCGCGCTCTGCCACCCTTCGGAGCTCCTCTTCATTGCGCCCTACCCCGCCGCCGGTGCCACCGAGGGTGTAGGCCGGGCGAACTATAACAGGATAGCCTATTTCCTCAGCCGCCTCGATGGAGCCTTCAACGCTGTTAACCGCGCGACCAGCGGGTATAGGCTCGTCTATTTTGCGCATTAGGCTCG
>CAZDSM010000076.1:0-3327 GCA_964508205.1 Candidatus Hydrothermarchaeota archaeon
CCCGATGCAGGGGGAAGCTCTGAGCGAATGTTTAATTTAACACCCGTGCTTTTCCCAAGGTAATCGAAGGCAACTTCGACCGCCTTTTCAACATAGCGGTAATCCCTGGACTTGTTGGAACTGATTTTTATCCCCCCATTAATCTTTTCAGCCTCAACAGTTACGCGTCTATCAATTGCGCCAGCCAGAGATGGTTTCCCGTAGACGACCGCGTGCTCGCCAAAGAGAATGACCTTACCTGGGGCTGATGCTGTTACCATGTTCACCGCCTGAATACTATCGCCGCGTAAGCGACGACGCGTGAATTATCGCCTGTTATGTCCCCACTTGAGCCGTATTTCAGAAGCTCCCCTTTCGTAGCGCCCAGCTTCTTCGAGGCCGCGAGGCATGCAGCTATGGGCCCGTATCCACAGGCTGAGATATCGAGATCGTAAATCGTCTGGATAAATTTCTTCTCGTCCATGGCTAAGAGGTGTTTTATCGCTTCGTTGTCCTTCCTAGACGCTTCGCTTTTCGGCTCGTAATGGGTGAAATCACTGCTCGCGAGGATCAGGGAGTCCTTTATTGCGATGCACCCTGCCAGCTCCAGGCTAGTCTTGAGGTCCTGAATACCAAGGCTTATGGGGACGAATTTAAAATCACCGTATATGTACTGGAGGAGGGGGAGCTGGACCTCGATGGAGTGCTCGTAACGGTGGGAGTCCTCGTCCAAGTCGACTATGCCGCATTTCTTCCAGAGTGTGTCCGCGATTTTCTCGTCGACCTTGGTCTCGCCAAGGGGCGTCTTCCAGGTCTCCTTTGAGACCGCGATGGCGCTGCCCATGCCGGTATGATTAGGCCCAAGGGCGATCACCACAGCGGGCTTCCTCTGCCTAGCTAACGCATGGTACACATGCGCAGCTTCAGGGCCGGAGTACATATAACCCGCGTGGGGTACCACTGCGCCTACTATATCCCTTTCGCGGTTCTCCCGCACAGGAAGCTCAACAGGGCCGAGAGCATGGAGAAAACACCCTTCTATTTGCTCCCTTAACCCGTCCTCCTGCGAGGGATAAAACTGTCCCGCCACCGAAGGATTTCTCATCTTAGTTGGGCGAGGAGACCCTATCCAATTGGGGGGGGATCACCCATTCACCTCCTATTACTTTTCCAGGGCTCTTGGAAAAGACTTTTTTAGGCATAACCACCACTTCTCCAACTGGTGTTAAGACACTCCCCATCGCGGAGAAAACCGCTTCCAACACCAAGAGGAGGAGAGGAAGCAGAATAGCCCAAGCGGCTATACGTCTCCTGGGCAGGCTGCTCGTCAACCAGCCAATCGTAGCGGGGGATGAAGAATCCCATGATTTGGACCTCAGCTACAAGCCCCTTCCCCTTAGGAAGGGGGTTGTTGAATACCCCTAGCCCTCTCCAAAATCTGTTAAGGAGACGAACTCTTCCGTAAGTAGGGCCTTTTCCCTTAGGACCTCCCTGGCAAGGAGCCAGTACACTATAATCAGGGCTTTTTTGCCCTTGTTGTTGGTCGGTACCACGATATCGACGCCGCTCAGTGCGTTGTCCGTATCGCACAGGGCTGCCACAGGTATCCCTATCTTGTTGGCCTCTTTCAAAGCCTGTTCATCTCCCCTGGGATCTGTTATTAATAAGACCTCGGGTTCTATGAAGGCGGATAGGGTGGGGTTGGTCAGGGTGCCTGGTACAAATCTACTGGAAATAGCCCTTGCACCGACTATCTTCGCGAAGTCCTCGATGGGGCGCTGCCCGTACTGCCTCCTGGAGACGACAAGGATTTTATCTGGATCGAAGCGCGACAGAAACTTCGCCACATGTCTTATTCGCTCATCCGACTTCTTAACGTCCAGAACGTACAGGCCGTCATCCCTAACCCTGTAGATATATGGCCTCATATCCTCGTTCTTCTGCTGCGTGCCTATGTGAATCCCAGCAGCGAGGTAATCATCCAGAGTTGTGAGTAAATCGTTCATTCATTTCCTCCTAAGTGGTAAAGGCGCCATCCTTGCGCGCCGTCCTAATTCTTCTTCAATCCTTATGAGCTCATTAAGCTTTACAACCCTTTCTCCACCGACGACGCCCGTCTTGATTATCGGGCACCCAAAAGCAACGGCTAAGTGGGCGATGGTGTCATCGCTGGTCTCGCCAGAGCGGTGGGAGAAAACTGTTGCAAGGCTATTTTTATTTGCTACGTTAATAGCCTTAAAGGTGTCGGTCAACGTCCCTATCTGGTTGGGCTTTATCAGCACGGCCCTCGATGACCCTGCTTTGACGCCTTTCTCGATTCTCTTGATGTTGGTCACGTATAAATCGTCGCCGCATATCAGGGGCTTTGAGCACTTGGTGACCTCTGCGAAGCCCTTGAAATCCCCCTCTTCCAGAGGGTCCTCGACGTAGTAAAGGTCGTACATCTCAATCAGCCCCAGGATGTGCTCCACCTGCTCCTCCCGAGTCCTTTCTACGCCCTCACGCTGATACACGTATCTCTTCCTATCAGGATCCCACATCTCGCTTGAGGCGACATCCACACCAAGCCTTGTCTCAATCCCGAGCTCATCCCCTACCTCCGCTGTTACCCTCGCGAGAACGTCTAAGGCCTTTTCATCGCCAATGCTAGGTGCCCAGGCGCCTTCATCCCCCTTTCCCAGGCTATTGGTATTCCCCCGGGCTGAAAGCTCATCTTTGACCCGCCTGTGAACCTCGCTGTTGGTCCATAAGGCTTGCCGTATATCCGAGGCGCCTGTCGGAATGACCAGAAACTCCTGGATGTCGGTGGCGTTACTCGCGTGAGCGCCACCGCCAATGATGTTGCCCAGGGGATATGGAAGGGCATCGGAATTGCCCCCCAAGTATCTGAACAATGATATGCCCCGAGAGGATGCCGCGGCCTTAGCGACGGCCAAGGAAACCGCCACCGCAGTATTGCCCCCTATGTTCGAAAAGTTATCAGTACCATCTACGTCCTTCAGGACCGAGTCTATTGCCTCCTGCTCCTCCGCGTTCATCCCGACTATCTCTGGTGCTACCGTCTCCTGGACCTTCCTGACCGCCTCATCGACGCCGCCCTCTGGATATGATTGCACCTCGAATTTCCCGGTGCTTGCTCCACTTGGCGCAGCACACCTTCCGAAACCACTGGGTGTGACCACATCTATCTCGATGGTCCAGTTACCTCGGCTATCCAGGACCTTCCTAGCACTAACGTCCTTAATTGTCGATGGAATCGTCTCATTCCCCCAGGGACTTTTTTTCGGGCATATTGCGCCTAACCGTAAGGAGTATTACCTCTTTTTCAAGTTCCCTGATGGCTATTAT
>CAZDSM010000077.1:0-2497 GCA_964508205.1 Candidatus Hydrothermarchaeota archaeon
TCGCCTCTGAGGAGCAGCCTGAAGTATTGACCTTTCACAACTCCACTTCGAACCTAGAAGTAACCCTCGATCCCCTAGATGGCTCCTCCCTCATCGGCGTCAACCTCACCGTGGGAACTATCGTAGGGATCTACAGGGGAAACCTCCTTAGCCCCGGGAACGAGCTGCTCGGAGCGATATATGTCCTCTATGGACCTGTCACTACACTCACATATTCCCTGCGAAAGGGGGTCCACGAGTTCGCCCTGGATGACTTAGGGGATTTTGTCCTGCAGGAGGAATACGTCACCATCTCTGAAGGGAAGATATACTCTCCGGGTGCTTTAAGGAGGGACTACCTTCCGACCCATAGGGGATTTATCGAGGAGCTTGAGGACGATGGATATAAGCTGAGGTATAGCGGCTCCTTCGTGGCCGACGTCCATCAGATACTGCACAAAGGGGGAGTTTTCACGTATCCCTCTTTCACCGGCAACAAGAATGGTAAGCTAAGGCTACTCTTCGAGGCAATCCCTATGAGTTTCATCATTTCCCAGGCGGGGGGCGCTGCAAGTGATGGCTATCAAGACCTGCTTTCAATCAGGCCCGAGGCGATCTCCCAGCTTATTCCCGTTTATATTGGCGGAAAGAGAGAAATAGAGTTAATCATGAGAATGAACGAGGGATGATCAGGATGAACGAGCCAATACCTGGTAATTTGCTATTCGACAGCCTACGGGATAAGGATGCGATAATCCTCGCGTCAAACATCAGGATCCCGGCTGGTCTCCTTGAGGGGCTATTTAGGGCGGCAAAGAATTTAGATTCAGCTATAATCTTCGAGATCGCCCGGTCGGAGTGTAACGTCGGTAGGGGTTACACAGGTATGGTGCCAAGTGAGTACGCCGAGGCGGTAAAGAGGGCCGCGGAGGAGGTGGATTTCGACGTATGGGCGCTCCATGCCGATCACATCACCTTGAAGGAGGGCTCCCCCAAAGATATAGCCGAGACGGAGAAGCTTGTTGAAGCTCAGATTGACGCAGGGTTCACCTCGTTCGCCATAGATGCGTCGTATCTCTTCAACCATCAGGGCGGGAACGTTAGGAAGGAGCTGGCTCGGAACATCGATGTCACCACGGAGCTCGCTAAGCACATCGAGTCTCGAATGAGGGGGAGACCCTTTGGCCTTGAGGTGGAGGTCGGGGAGATAGGGAAGAAGGACTCCCAGGGCCAGATAGTTACAACTCCTGAAGAGGCAGTTACATTCGTAAGAGCGTTGAACGAAAATGACGTTTACCCCCAAGTGCTGGCTATTGCTAACGGAGCCTCCCACGGGAACGTCTACGACGCGCACGGAAACATGATGGAGCAGGTCTCCATTGACATACCCCAGACGAAGGCCGTCGCTAGGGCCCTGAGGGAAAACTATCTGGACGTGAGGATCGCCCAGCACGGCATAACCGGCACACCCCGGGAACTCATAAAAAGAGTCTTCCCCCGAGGGGATATAATCAAGGGCAACGTCGCCACCTTTTGGCAGAACCTAGTCCTGAACACCTACAAGGTGTATCAACCTGAGCTGTACCAGGATATCTATAACTGGACCCTCGAAATATATAGATCGAAGGACCCGGGAATCTCGGATAAAGAGCTCTTCGGGAAGAACGTGAAATACGCCGTGGGGGAGTTCCGGGAGCGCATTGACGATGTAGACGAGGAGACCGTAGACGCCATTGAGGCTCTTTCCTACGGGGAGTGCTTGATGTTCCTCAACGCGTTTGGCTCCAAGGGGACCGCTTCCATCGTCAGGAAAATGCTGTAGTGTTTGTGTTTCCGTAAGGCCACCCTATCTTGCTTACTTTATTTTGTATTGGATTCCCAGGCGCGATTCGAAATACCATAAAAGTTTAGGTCACTACAGATTGCTGTGCCTAGTGCTTGAGGGAGTCTTCGTGAATATCTCCTCTGGTATCGTGGCGTGTACTAGATCTTGAATGCTCTTTTTCATTATCCTACTATAAGAGGAGAAATTTCAATCATGTCTTTTCCAACTAGACCCTCTATTACTTTTTGCATATTATTATCAGTATAAGCTTCGATAATAATATCGTATATGCCATAAGTTTCTAACACTTTTTCTACTCCTTTTATATTTTCTATTTTTTCTGTTATATCACTTGTTGATTGAGGTTTTACTTTTAAAAGATAAAATCCTTTTTCCGGACCCACATACTGTGATATTAAAGCAGTCGAAATTTTTATATTTATGACATCATATATTAGATTCCTTATTTCTCGGTTGTATAATTTCCTGTTTAATAATGCTGATCTTCTGACAATTAAATTAATTATTTTCTTAACATTACTATCATTAACCTCATACGTCTTTAATAACTGTTTTATTAAACGTTCACTCACAAATTCCCCTATGTCAAAAATCACTCTATTGTTAAAATCATATTCCAATTTTTTTTGTGGAATATAACCTTCTGGATTATTCAGTTGTTGTGCCTGGTGG
>CAZDSM010000078.1:0-2501 GCA_964508205.1 Candidatus Hydrothermarchaeota archaeon
CGGTAGGTCGAAAGGGAGCCTCGCGGCTTCCATGAAGGCTGCGACCAGAAAGACGGTGAATCCTATTATTTGGGGAAATACAAACCATATCCTATCCTGGGCCTTGACGATTTCTATCATGCTCAAGGAACCTGTAAGCATTACTACGCCTATAATAGCCAGGCCCATGGGTACCTCGTAGCTTATCATTGTCGCCGCTGCGCGCATGCCGCCAAGGAGGTTGTACTTATTATTCGGGGACCAGCCAGCCATTATCGTCGGGACAACCGCAAGAGAGGAAACCGCGAGAATGTACAGTATCCCGATGTTCAGATCAGAGACGATAATGTTCTCGCTGAAGGGTATCGCGAGGAAGGGTAACAGTGCGACGGCGAACCCGATTATTGGGGCAAGGGTAAACACGAGTCTATCAGCCGCGGATGGTATGATATCCTCCTTGGTGAGGAGCTTGATTCCGTCCACGACTAGCTGGAGAATGCCATATTTGCCAACTCGGTTGGGGCCGTATCGGTGCTGCATGCGTCCGATGAACTTCCTCTCCAACCATAAAAGGAGAATAATTGATCCCGCAATTATCGAGGCGAGGCCCAGGGCACCCACGATTCCTCTTATCCAGGGGTTCGATAAGTATGATAACAGGGCAGAAATCTCGGGCATTACCTGTCCACCTCTCCAAAAACCGGATCAATAGAACCCAGGGCTGCTATGAGGTCTGCGATTAAACCCCCCTGAGAGATGTGGGGTAAAAGGGAGAGGTTGCAAAAAGCAGGGCTCCTAATCTTCAGCCTATAGGGCCTGGGGGAGCCGTCGCTTATAACATGGACCGCTAGTTCGCCCCTGGGGCTCTCGATCCTGCTGTACGCTTCGCCGGCCTCCGGTTTTAAGACCTTTGGGACATCGGCCTTAATTTCGCCTTCTGGTAGCCCTTCGATGGCCTGCCTCACGATGTTAATGCTCTGCTTCATCTCGTTTATCCAGACGCTGTATCGGGAGAAGCAATCGCCTTTTTTGGCCGTTACAATATCCCAGTCAAACCTATCGTAAATCGTATAGGGGTCCGTGACCCTCGTATCGATCTTAACCCCCGAACCCCGAAGCACAGGGCCTGTGGCGCCGAGGTTAATGGCATCCTTCGTCTTTAACACGCCAACACCCTGAGTCCTCTTCAGGAATATCTCGTTATCGCTGAAGAATTCCTCATATTCATCCACTTTCTTCTCAATATGGTCCAGGGCTTTGCGAACACTATCCTCGAATCCCCGGGGCACGTTCTCGCGCACGCCCCCTATTCTCACGTAATTATATGTGAGCCTCGCGCCACTGAGAGCCTCGAAGATGTTGAGGATGAGCTCCCGCTCGCGGAAGGTGTACATCATAGCTGTGAAGGTCACTCCGATGTCGTTACCATAGAAGCCCACGGAGGCCAGGTGACTCGCTATCCTCTGAAGTTCCAGTACTATGACCCTTATGTACTCTGCCCTTTCGGGAAGCTCAATACCCATCAATTCCTCCACTGCATTGCAGTATATCATGTTGTTGCCCATGGAGGATAGGTAGTCCAGCCTATCGGTCAGGGGGACGATCTGAGGATATGTTCGGTGCTCTGCTATCTTCTCAAAGCCGCGGTGGATGTAGCCTATTACTGGTATGACCTTCTTCACCCGCTCACCCTCAAGCTCGACGACCATGCGCAGGACGCCGTGGGTGCTCGGATGCTGGGGGCCGATGTTTATCAGTATGCGCCCCTCCTCCAGCTTCTCATACTCAAACCTCCGCAGGGGCATCATTTTTTAGCCCCTCCGCGTGATTCTTTTTTCTCGGTCAGCCCTTTATTGTCATACCAGGGATTTTCTATGAGTTCGTAATCCTTCCTGAAGGGGTAACCCTCAAAATCATCCGCTAATAGCAGCCGTTTCGGATACGGATGTCCTTCAAAAGTTATCCCGAAGAGCTCTGCCGTCTCCCGCTCGTGCCAGTTGGCTCCGCGCCAAATACCTGTGACCGTCGGTATCTTAGGCTCTTCCCTTGGCAGAGACACCTTCAAGGAAATGAGCATCCTCTTGGAATAGGACCAGAGGTGGTAGACGACTTCAAACCGCTCCTCATAATCCACCCCTACAACGCTGGAGAGATGGTCAAGATCCTGCTCGTCCTTAAGGTATTTGCACACCTCGATTAGGCTGTCAGCTTTTATCGTTGCCCACATTCTTCGCTTCCTCTGAACTCTCTCCTCCCTAACCGCTTTCGGGAACTTTTTCTTCAGGGCCTTCAGTATCTCACTCACCCAGCTCGCCTCTCATCTTTTTGTCGTAGTTGGTCTCGCCTTTGCGAATCATCTTACGCAGCTTTATTATGCCGTCAAACAGAGCCTCAGGCCTAGGAGGGCAACCAGGCACGTAAACGTCAACTGGGATTATTTTATCAACGCCGTCGATGATGTGGTAGGAGTCGTACCACGGGCCGCCGCATATGGCGCACTCTCCCATGGCGATGACGTATTT
>CAZDSM010000079.1:0-3564 GCA_964508205.1 Candidatus Hydrothermarchaeota archaeon
GTTAATCGGCTGTGAGAAGCACGGCTTACTCGACACGCACATGCTAAAACAATCGCCAACGGAATTAGAGGAGGTAACTGGCATCCAAGTGCAGGAGATCAAATAATTACTTGCCCTCTCTAAGTCTGTAGCCCAATATTGAGGGAAGACCCGCATCAATCACCGCCTCAACCACCATCTCAATGTCATATTTTACCCTTTTAATTTCCACTCGCCTCTGCTCCAAATCCAGTACCGCGTAGCTTGCCCTTGCGTCCAAATCCCTAGGCTGGCCGACGCTACCGGAATTGAAAAGGAGTCTTTTACCGAGGCCCTTAACAAAAGGAACATGGGTATGGGCAAGGCATATTACCGCCCGCCCAATCTGATCAAAAAATTCCCCTAAAACCTCCACAGGATAATCATCGGTAACATATTCATCGAGGTGATTCCTCGGACTGCCGTGGACCATGTAGAACTCCGTGGAGTAAAAGAAGGGTAGCGAGGCCAAGAATTCCATATTCTCCTTGCTCAGGTTCTCTCTTGTCCACTTCAACGCCTTCGCTGCAGTGGGATTGAACCAAGCTGTGTCTCCTGTTAATACCGCGTAGTCATGGTTGCCGAGGGTGCAAATAACGTTGTGCTTTTTAACCAGTTCAATGACCTCGTTCGAATAGGGGTTGTACCCCACAAGATCGCCGTTGCTGTAAATCCTCGCCTCCCCTATATCCTCAAGCACTGCCTCAAGAGCCGGTAAGTTGGAGTGAATATCCGCGATTACCGCGACTCTCATATGCAAGGTTTATACCCTCACCCTCATAAAGTTTTATTCCCCAATATCATAGTTGCGAATCCCCTCTCTATAGCTCTGGGCTTGGAGTACTTCATTAACTCCCCCAGGACCTCCTCCGGTTGCGGTGCCTCGTGCTCGGAGGCAAAATCCCTAAAGGCCCTCACAGCAAAGGCTCCCCGGGGTTCAAGAACCACCACTTGCCCACCAACACAAGACACCCTGAAGGCCTCCTTCAGAACCCTACGCCACCGCGGTATATGCACCATGGCTGACCAGGATAAAACCTTGCTAAAGCAGGCGTCCCTAAAGGGGAGATTGGCTGCATCAGCAACCACGCCTTTTAATCCGTACGCATGCGCTTTAGCCACTGCCTCGGCATCGGTATCCAAGCAGGTAACTTCTGCCCCCCGGCCTCTCAAATGCCCCGCCAAGTAGCCTGAGCCGGTGGCGATATCCAGGACTTTATCCTCGCGGGTAACCATGGATGCGAGTTCACCTAACAACCCCTCCCTATCTTGAACCATCCCCAATAACTCGAAGAAGATGCTACTTTCTTTCTTCCCTGGCAACCCTGAGCACCTTCTCAACTTGCTTAACGGCCGTACCTATGTACTTCTCCGGAGTGAGAATTTCTTCTATGGTTTCCTTGTCCAGGAGCTTTGATATTTCCTTGTTGTCTTTCAGCACCGCTGAGAGCTCTTTTTTCTTGGTGTACGCCTCTGCTGATAGCTTTCTAATGAGCCTATGCGCCTCCTGCCGGGGCATGCCCTCCGCCACGAGGGCGAGCATCGCCGCCTCTGCCATGTTCAAGCCCTTGGTGAGCTCAAGGTTTTCTTTAATGTGTTTTGGGTAAAGGACAAGACCTTTCAACACCGTCTTCAACGTCTTTAGAATCTCATCCAGCAAAATGAAGCTCTCAGTGATAATAACCCTCTCGCAGGAGGAATTAGTTAGGTCCCGCTCATGCTCTAGGGAAACGTTCTCCATGGCAACAAAGACATTGCTCTTCACCGCTCTTGCGAGACCGCACACCTTCTCGCTTTCAATGGGGTTGCGCTTATGCGGCATCGTCGAGCTGCCCACCTGCTCCTTGCCAAAGGGCTCGCTCACCTCCCCGATTTCAGTGCGCATGAGATTGCGAATCTCCTTTGCTATCTTATCACAGGAGGCAGCGATTAATGCTAAGAGCATCAAAAGCTCGGCATAGCGGTCGCGCTGCACCACCTGACTCGACACCATGACAGCTTTTAATCCCAGGTCGCGCATTACCATCTCCTGAATATCCATTCCCTTATCCCCAAAGGAAGCCTGCGTTCCAACTGCTCCGCTCATCTTACCCACTAAGACGCGCTTCTCCGCCTCCTCCAAGCGTCTGAGATGCCTTCTTACCTCTCTGGCCCAGAGGGCGAACTTCAGCCCATATGTTATGGGCGTGGCGTGCTGCCCGTGGGTTCTTCCAACAGCCACAAGGCCCTTGTGTTTTTCCGCCAAAGTTAATAGAACACCCTCCACCTCATAGAGATCCCTCTTAATAATCCGCAGTGCAGCCTTAAACTGCAGGGCATTGGCGGTGTCAACGATGTCATAAGACGTAGCCCCAAAATGAACATGCCGCCCTGCGCCGCCGCATGCCTCGGCTAACGCCTCTACAACAGCCATGAGGTCGTGCTTGATAGCAGCCTCAATCTCCTTCACCCTGGAGAGTTTAACATACTCGGTACTCGCCTTTCTGGTTATCTCCCCGGCCTCCGCCTTCGAAATGCTGCCCACGGCTGCGTGGGCTCTGGCAAGGGCGGCTTCAACATCGAGGTACCTCTGGAGGCGCGCCTCTTCCTCGAAGATGCGGCGCATCTCCTCGCTGCCATACCTGTAATCAATGGGATGAATTGCCATTTTTTCCTCGTCTGAAATTTTGGCTCTGCCAAAGTTTCTACGTGGAAATTAATATATGTTTTCATTTTACATCGTGGAGTAATAACTCTGAACATCCTCCAGGGGCAGATATGTGACCTCGTGTCTCGCCTCAATGACATCTAGAAAATCTTCCAGCTCTGCGAGTTCTTGAGGACCGAGGTTTTGTGGATGGAGTGCAAGGTGAAAGGGCACCTTTGCCCTAGCACTTTTATCTGCGAGGGCTAGAGATTTCCTGTAATTATCAAGCCTGGACTCGAAGGCGACTATCGGTACCACAACAACACCCCTCTCAATGTAGTACGCCCTTGGATTTGTGAAGTCCTGATAGGTGCTGCTGTCCAGCTTTATACCCTCCTCTAGCAACGCATCATAATAAACCTCGTTGTTCACCCAATTCACCACAATGGAAGGGGCCCTAAACATCTTTATCTCTGCCTCCCTGCCTAAGGCAAGCTGAACCGCTCTTCTGCTCGCCTCTATGTCGGCTTTGAAAGCATCCGGGGATTTAAAGCTGAGCTCCCACTCTACCTCCGCACTCCTATTGTAAATCCCACCTATAAGGGCAGCATCCTTCCTCGAGAAAATAGGAAAATTGTGGTAATACGTATGCAGACCCAGGGAGTGACCCTTCTTATAGATTCTTTTTACATTCTCGGGGTATCTCTCCGCTGTCGCGCCTAGGATGAAAAAAGTCGAGGAGATGTTCCGCCTATCCAGCATAGCTAGTATCCCCTCCAAGTTTTCGCCGCCCTTGGGCAGGCTTAAATCCTCATAGTCAACGCTCAGCACAACGACGAGGGTTTTCTTGCTCTCGCTGGCCGTGCACCCGGTGATAATGATTAAAAGAAAGAGGATTAAAGGGGCCCTACTCATGTCTT
>CAZDSM010000080.1:0-3325 GCA_964508205.1 Candidatus Hydrothermarchaeota archaeon
CTTCCGACAACCTGTCCAGGGAGCTTTGTTTCCTCTGTAAAGGAGGCCCTGGGGGTGGAAGTGGTGAGGACGAATATCTGCGGTACGAGTTTAGTGGGAGTTATGATGGCAATGAATAACAACGGCGTCCTCCTGTCAAAGCATGCTGAGGAACGGGAGATCCTGGCTTTAAAGGGGGCTGGCTTGGAGGTCGGCATTATTGAGGATAAGTACACGGCCCTGGGGAATCTCGTACTCCTTAACGACCGTGCCGCGATAATCAGTAGGTTATTCGGCAAAAGAGCGGTTAAGACCATGGAGGATGTCCTAGACTGCGAGGTGGCTCCTCGAAATCTGTGGGGATTCAAGACGGTAGGCAGCCTAGGGATAGCGACTAACAAAGGAGCCTTAATACACCCCCTCGTGAAAGAGGGGGAACTGGAATGGGTGGAGGATGTCCTAGGGGTTGAGGTTGACTTGGGCACTGTCAATAGGGGGGTAGGATTTATTAAGACAGGACTTATAGTAAATAAAAACGGTGCCCTTATAGGTGATGCAACCACCGGGCCCGAAATCGTAAGAATAGAGGATTCCCTCGGATACTTATAGGAGGTAATGGTATGAGTGGTAAACAGTTCAAAGTCATCGGACGGTTCAGGATGGGTGAAGCTCTGCAACTCTTCGTAAAAGAGGTTAGGAGCGACAAGGAGAAGCATGCTATTGAGGCCGTGTATTCCGAGCTCGGGAGCAAGCACAGGACCCCGCGGAGCAAGATTATTATAGAAAAAGTAGAGGAGGTTAAGCCATGAGTGCGGATGCTAAGAAGGTCATGAGCGAGTACGAGTACCTAAGAAACCAGGCGGAAGCTCTTCAGAAGAACCTGGAGATGATAAATGCGAGCCTCACTGAGCTCGGCGCAGTATTAGAGGCCCTTGATGAGATAAAGGGACAGGGAAAGAAAAATGAGATTCTTGTGCCCATTGGTGCGGATTCCTTTGTATCCGCCAGGATCATCGACACAAAGAAAGTAATCATTGGCCTAGGGGCGGATGTAGCCGTTAAGAAGCCGATTCCAGGCGCTAGAAAGGACCTGGAGACAAGGCTCAAGGAACTAGAAGGAGTGAGAGGTGAGATCAGTGAGAAGCTTGGAATGCTGCTGGACAGGGTTGAAGAGCTCACCCCACAGGTACAGGGGATATTAGCAGGAGCTAGGGGAGAAAGATAGCGTTGTTCACGGGCTTGAAAAAGAGGTTGCTCGGGGTTAAGGACTCCTTCCGTGAAGCTGGCAAAATAACCGTAAAAGATAAGGCTGAGACTTTCATTAGAGGCGAGGTAGTCCTGGATAAGTCCAAGTTGGATGATGTCTTCTCGGCCTTTGAGATTTCCCTTCTTGAAAGCGACGTAGCCCTTGAAATCGCGGAGAAGATAATAGGGGACCTTAAGACAGCGCTGCACGGGAAGAGGCTGAAGAGGGGGGAGGTTGAATCTGTTGTCCTTAATTCCCTACGAAGCTCCCTCGGGAATGCGTTGCCCCCAACCCCAGATATCGTGGAACTCGTAGAAGGGAAGGCTAAGAAGCCCTATATAGTCGTCTTCGTAGGCGTTAACGGCACAGGCAAGACCACCACCATCGCAAAGGTAGCTCACCTCCTGCAGGAGCGAGGCTTAAGTTGCGCCCTTGCCGCTAGTGACACCTTTCGCGCAGGAGCGATAGAACAACTTGAAAAACACGCCTCTAAACTAGGTGTGAAACTGATTAAACACGGTAAGGGCGCTGATCCAGGGGCTGTCGCCTATGATGCAATCGAGCACGCCAGGGCCCATGGGAAGGACGCTGTTTTGATAGACACCGCCGGTAGGATGGAGACCAATGTGAATCTAATGAACGAGATGAGCAAGATAGCGAGGGTAGCAAAGCCTGACTTGGTGCTCTTCGTGGGCGATGCCCTCACGGGTAATGCCGCCGTGGAGCAGGCAGAGCGTTTTAACAGGGCCGTGCCCCTGGACGGGATAATCCTCACAAAGGCGGATGCTGACGCCAAGGGCGGGAGCGCGATTTCCATTGGTAGCGCTATTAAAAAACCCATCCTCTACCTCGGCATTGGGCAGGAATACGGGGATCTTAAGAAGTTTGAGACCGAGTGGTTCCTTGACGAGTTATTGGGTTGGTGAAATGAGACAGGTTCAAATATCTGAGGAGACCTTCAGAAAGCTCGTGAAACTCAAGAATCACTGGTCCTTTCAGCACTGTAGGGTGACGAATCCAGAGGTATTAAAAATATTAGATAAGTTCAAGAGAGAGATATTTGGATACGGCAGCACTGCCTCGGCGGAGGATATAGAGCGCATCTCAAAGCAGAAGTCACGGGACCAGCTTGAGGCTGAGATGGAGCATTTCTCTAGGGCCTTAAATGAGCTTTTAGTGTCGGGGTACGACTTCGAGCCCGAGTACACCCTGGATATACATATCAATCGGATGATGGACGCAATAGACCAGGGAGAAGTTGGTTATTCGACTTTTTAAAGACTACTTTAGCCTTTTCAGGAGCTCCTCGAAATCCGTCCTGATCGAAACCCCCTCGGTGTACAGCTTTTCCCTGTATCCCTCAGCTTTCTTTGTTGCAAGGGCTCCCTTTTGCGAGGGTTTTATCAGTCCCTCATGCTCCAGTACGCGGAGGGAGTATCTTACCTTGTGCTGGGGCAGGCCGCTCATGGATGAGAGCTTGATAATGCCCACCGGCCCATTCTTTAAAACTAGGTCAAGGACTGTTATATGTCTTTCCAGAAGCCATATCTCCCTCCTCAAATTGGATAACAATATATTCACCGCTCTTGCTACCACAATGCTAATAACTAGCATGCCACAATATATAACAGTATTGGCAGGTGACAAGAATGGATTACAAGGTAAGTGGGATTCAGGGACTGAAGGGCGCCATAAATGCCCCACCGTCGAAGAGCTACACCCACCGCGCCTTTGTTATAGCTTCTTTGGCCGAGGGAGAATCGAGGATAGAAAATTACCTCCGCGCTGGGGATACCTTAGCCACCGTTAATGCCTGCAGGGCTTTAGGTGTTGAGATAAATTTAGGGAGCTATGCCCGTGTTAAGGGCTCAGGTGGTGAATTAAAAACGCCCTCTAGAGCCATAGACTGCGAAAACTCGGGTACTACTATAAGACTCGTTTCAGGTATAGCGTCCCTAGATGGGGTGGTAACCTTGATAGGGGATTCCTCCCTTCAAAGGAGGCCGATGCAACCCTTGCTTGACGCTCTAAGGCAGCTCGGAGTAAAGGCTTATTCATCGAGGGGCAACGGCGCCCCACCAATCATCGTAGAAGGTGGTA
>CAZDSM010000081.1:0-2062 GCA_964508205.1 Candidatus Hydrothermarchaeota archaeon
ATGTTATCCAAGATCTTCGTGGGATCCAGCTCCAAGGCCTCGGATATCTGGATGATCCTATCGGGCCTGAATGTGTTCTCTGTATCTATGTAAATGGCATTTTTTTCCAGCCCCCCCTTGTCCTTCGGGAGTTGCACGCTGACAGCGAGTTGAAAGCATATCTGGGTCTTGCCGGAGCCGAATTCGCCGAAGAACTCGGTTATCGCCTGGGTCTCTATGCCCCCTCCGAGGAGCCCGTCAAGGGTTGAGCTGCCAGTGCTTATTTTCTTCATGGTCTGCCTTTTTTCCAGTACCTCCGTACCCGTCATGAAGCCCATCTGCAGGGAATCCCTCGCCGCGTTTATCACCCTAGTTGCGGCACTCTCCCCAAGGCCGGCAACGTCCTTCATCTCCCCTGGATTAGCCACAGCGATGCTCTCGACGGTCTTAAAACCCGATTCCTTAAGTCTATCCGCTGTAGCTGCACCAACACCAGGTAAATCCTCTAACTCCATTTTTGCCCTCCTACGTTTCTTTTTTTATCTCTATGGATTTTGTCTCCATTAACAAGCCCTCACCCTCCTGCCTTGGGTCTGGATTGAGATTCATATCCTGCACCACGAGCTCGTTTCTGCCCGTGAAATCACTGTGTTTAACGCGCACGGTAGCTATAACTTCCCTGCCCAGGAGCTCCCCCCTTCTCTCCAGGATCTTATCCGTGACCTCTCCTTCACAGGCCTCGGCCAGAGTAATGTTGAGCAGTGCCTCGGCCATCTTATCGTAGAAGGCCGCCCTCATGTTCGCGGTACCATCATCGATGACCGCGTTTATAACCATCCCCTTCCCATTCTCCCTGTCGAATAAGGTGAGATTATCGTAGATCTCTACCAGGGCTCCTCGTATCTCCGCCTTTTCACCATCCTTTAACTCCAACATGCCCTTCCTCTCCACCCTCGCAGCCATGGGTATTTCTGGTATTTGACCAACCTCCTCCTCTGGTGGGTTTACAATGACCTTTCCATATTTGCCCACGTTTATCTCGGGCTCCTCGTACTTCACCTTCACGTAGCCCTTCTTTACCTTGATGATATCGTCCTCTTTTATCTGTCCATTCCCCACGAGGCCCACATCCTCGTTCCAGAGCGCCAGTCTTCCAACCCCTGTCTCATCGCCAACAACGAGATTTACAACCTTTCCCTTCGTCTTGTCTTCTCTCTCGAACTCCCGGACCTCGTAAATCCTGAGTACCCTGCAAACCACGTCAACGCTTGCCATACCATCCTCCAGCTCGGCTATCTTTTTCTTCATCTGCTCGGGCATGGGTATCTCTCCTTTATCAACATCCTTCGGATTTATTATAGCCCTAGCCCTTACGCCCATGTGTATCTCGGCTTCGCCATTGATGTTCTCCTTGGTGTAGCCCTCCCTGATACGAAGCACGTCTCCCTCCTCGATTTTGTCCTCCAGCAGAGCGACATCCACCCCCCAGAACACGATTCTTATCGTCCCGGTTTCGTCGGCCAATATCAGCGAAGCAACTCGGCCTTTGGTCTTATCAGCCTTTTCGAATTCCCTCGCCGGGAAAATCCGCGTCACCCTTCCCACAACGTCCACGCTGTTCATCCCTGGAATGATGTTCTCTATCTTCAACTCGTTGCTCTTTGAAAGGCCCTCAAGAAGGTTAACCCCGGCCTCGTTGGCGATTATATGAGCAGCTCCGATGGGCGTCACCAAACCCCCGAGCTCCTTCTGCTTCGCATCTATCTTGCTCCTTACGTCCTCCTCCCCCATCCCCGTCTCGTCGACTACCCTGCCTATAATATCCTCCAGCTCCATCTTAATTCTTCCTCACTATTATCCCCCTATATTGTTCTTCATTCATTAATAATTCCAGTATCTCATGCTGGATATATAAAGAATTAGCAAGGGCGCGGGAAAAGTAATCGCTTCTACGGAAGGTCTCTCCTTTTCCCCCAGGCTTCCTCGTAGGAAAGGTGGGAAACGGATGCCCCATTACTTGCATCTAGGGGTTGCACGGTTTTGAGAAAAATTCTAGTATAAATTATGAGTATCACTGCTCAGG
>CAZDSM010000082.1:0-8009 GCA_964508205.1 Candidatus Hydrothermarchaeota archaeon
TACTCGATGCCCTTTTCAGCGATGGCTCTAATCTGCTCGCCTATGGCACCGTACAAGCTAGGGTCGCCGCTGTGAAGCCTTACAACAGTTTTCCCCTCCCTCGCAGCGTTAACCATGACCTCCAGGATTTCCTCAAGGGTCATGCCGGAGCTGTCGTAGAACAGGGCTTCCTTTTTCCCGTGTCTTAATATCTCAGGATTAATCAAGGAGCCGGCGTAGATTATGATATCCGCTTCCTCCAGGACTGCCTTTCCCTTCACAGTTAGCAGCTCAACATCTCCCGGACCCGCGCCAATAAAATAGACCCTCATTTCTTCCTGCTCCTTATCAATACCATGGAGAAGTAGTCCAATTTCTTTTCTTTCAGGGCTGATAATGGGTAGGAAGCGAACTCTTTGCTCCCACATTTTGTGAACACCCGGGCTGCCCCTTCCATGTCGAGGGTCCTTAACTCCCTCGCAACATCTCGCAAATCCTTGGCTTTCATCAGGACAATGGAATCGAATTCCTCCAGAAGTGCCTCCAATTTTCCCTTTGTCTTTGAGGCTGGTAAGACGGCGACTTTATCCTCACCTATGGCAAGGGCTACATTGCCTGCTGCGAGGCAGGCAGAAAGGGAGGTTACTCCGGGTACTGTTTCTATTTCCACTTCCTTGTTTCTCAGCTCCTCCAGCACATAGAGAAAGGTGGAATAAAAGGTGGGGTCGCCGAGGGTTATGAATGCTACATCATGCCCCTTTTCGAGCTGGGCCATGATTTGTCTCCCCGCCTTCTCCCAGCAACTTTTGAGGACTTCCTCGTCCTTCGTCATTGGAAAAACAAGCTCCATAATTTCCTTACCTTTAACAAGCTCTTCAACTACTTTTAGGGCTGAGCTTTCTCTTCCAAACTGCGAGATCGGAGCGCATATCACGTCCACCTTTTCTAAAACCTCCCCCCCCTGCCTGGTGAGCATCCTGGTATCGCCAGGACCCACGCCCACGCCGTAGAATTTGCCTGTCATCCACCCTTATCCTCCGATTCAGATACATCCGCCTCGGCGAAGGTGGCCATCTCCCGCAAGATTTTCACCCCTGCCTCCACGACGAATATTCCGAGGGTAGCGCCCGTGCCCTCGCCAAGGCGGAGGTTCAGGTCGAGGAGGGGTCTTAACCCTATGTGCTCAAGTATCGCTACATGTCCTACCTCGACACTCTGGTGCGCAGCAAACATATAGTCCTTAACTTGAGGCGTCAAGGTATAGGCGATGAGGGCCGCTGCACCAGATATGAAGCCGTCCAGGACAACGGGAACCCTGTTTGCGGCACCAGCCAGTATTACGCCTGCGAGGCCGCCGATTTCAAAGCCACCCACCTTCGATAGAACATCTAAAGCATCAGCTGGATTAGACTTATTTACCTTTAACCCCCTCTCAATGATCCGCACCTTGTCCTCGAAGGCTGCATCGCCTATGCCTGTACCCCTGCCCGTAACTCTCCTTACTTCCCTGCCTGTTATCGCAGCGACGATAGCGCTGCTGGGGGTTGTGTTGCCTATCCCCATATCTCCCGTAGCGAGGATGTCTAGGCCTTTATTGACCTCCCCCTCCACGACCTCAATGCCCACCTCGATGCTCCTAACAGCATCCTCACGACTCATGGCAGGTCCCTTGATAAAGTTATCGGTTCCGTAGGCGATTTTCTTACTCCTGAAGGCTTCCCCATCCTCAAGGTTTAAGTCAGCCGCCACCCCCATATCTACGACGATTATACGAGCACCCATGTGCCTCGCGAGGACGTTTATACCCGCGCCGCCGCGGATAAAATTATAAACCATCTGAGAGGTTACCTCCCTCGGGTAGGCGCTCACGCCTTCATCAACGACGCCATGATCGCCTGCCATAGTGATTACAGCCTTGTGCTTGATTTCAGGGAGAGCTTTAGCTTGAATGCCCGCCACCCTTATGCTCAGCTCCTCAAGCATGCCCAGGCTTCCCGGGGGCTTCGTAAGAGTGTCCTGCCTATCTTTAGCCAGCTTCATGGATTCCTTGTCCACAGATTTGATTTTCGAGATTGTTCTCTCCAATTTCATTTCGTCTTCTTCCTTGCGCTAACTACGAAAACAGAGGTCTTTGGTATAATAGCCAGTTTTCCTCCCAGCCTCTCGCTTTTATTTACGATCAGCTGGGTCACCCCATACTCGTATCCTAGTTTTTCCATGACGGAAAGAGCATCGTTTAAGGACTCCAGGGCGATGAAATTCATAACCATCAACCCTTCCTTGACAAGCTTTTCATCACACCTTCGCAGTACTTCCGCCAGCCTCCCCCCGCTCCCCCCAATAATTATCCTATCGGCAACTGGCAAATCCATCAAGGCCTCCGGGGCTTCACCGTTAACCACCCTCACATTTACCAGGCCGAATTTCGAGATGTTTTTTCTTATCAGCTCGACTCTGCCATCATCCTTCTCCACTGCATATACCGTGCCCTTCCTGGCCCGGAGCCCGGCCTCAATGGAAATCGACCCTGTTCCAGCACCTATGTCGTAAACCACACAGTCCTCCCTAAGCCTAAGTTTTGATAGCGTTACCGCCCTTACCTCTCCCTTGGTCATGGGTGCATTTCCCCTCTCGAAGAGCTCCTCCGGGATGCCAGGCGTCAAATACTCCCATCGTTCTGTTCCTTCATTAATCACGACCATGACGGCGTTCTCTGAGAACTTTCTCTTAGCTATGTCCTTCAGGTTACCATCGGTTATCCTCTCCATCTTCCTACCCAGGTTCTCCCCTACATAGGCCGACCTGTTTCCAGCTCCAAATTTAAGCAAGTATTCTGCTACAGCGTTGGCAGGGGACTTGTTATCTGTCAATACGACCAGCTTCTTGCTTCCCATGACAGTTAGGAGTTCGTCCAAACTTCGGCCGTGCAGGCTCACAAGGGTGGCGTCGTTCATGGTTTCTTTAATCCTTGCAAAGCACAGCTGCAGGGAGCTTATGCCTGGAATAATCTCAACCTCCTCCCTTGGAAACTTCTTCAAAATCCTGCCTAGGAGACTGTAAAAACACGGGTCTCCGGAGGTTAAAACACCTATGCGTTTGCTCCTGTTTCCCCTGATGTAATCCATTACCCCCCCTAGATCGCTGCCCACCGCCTTTTTCTCCCTGCCGTTAAACTTCTTTAAAACCTCCTTTCCCCCCACCAGGACCTCTGATTCTTCGATGGCCTTAACGGCAGCTGGGGTTAAAAGCTCCTCTGATCCAGGTCCAACGCCTATGATAAATATTCTGCCCATCTTGAACCTCCAAGGTTGTGCCGCCCGACAATTTCTCCGCCCATAGACAGAAGGACAACCCCGACGTCTAAAGCACCAGCAGCGAAGCTTTTCGCCTTGCTGCTTGCCTCCCTCGCAATGGAGTCGAAGACCATGGTCAACTTATTCTCTCTGAGAATTTTCAGGGCTTCCTCAGTGGTGTTTGCCCTTTGCACCGAAGCAACTGCTTTTTCTCCTGCACCTTTGGCCCTCGCATGAGCAGCGATGATTTCAACGGCAGAAACCCCGAGGTTGCTGTGGGTGTTAGCAACGCCCTCGGCGACTTTGGTTAACTTGCCCAGGTGTCCGAGGAGCAACGCCCTTCTAACCCCTTTCTCAGCGCATTTACCTAGGATGAAGCCTATATAGTTGCTCGTGAGAATTACCGCATCCCTCGGAATGCCCCTTTGCATGGCACGCCTCTCTCCCATCCTCCCAGGAGTGAGCACCACCTCGTCGTAACCCCTCGCTATTGCGATATCTATCTGGGGTATGAGGGAAGCCTTCAACGTTTCAACGCTCATGGGCTCGACTATTCCTGTAGTGCCAAGGATTGAAATGCCTCCGAGGATGCCGAGCTTCTCATTCATCGTCCGCTTTGCAAGGTCTCTACCCGAGGGCGCGGAAATCGTTACAACTGCTCCTTCGCCCTTAGGCAGCACTTGGGATACCTCCCTGATAATCATCTCTCTGGGCCCGGGGTTTATCGCGGACATGCCCACGCTAACCTGCAGCCCTTCCTTGGTAACCGTCCCCACACCATCGCCGCCTCTCAACTCGATCCCAGTTCCCCTCACCACACTGGCGCATATCTTTGCTCCATTCGTTACATCAGGGTCGTCACCAGCGTCCTTTACGATACAGCATCTAGCCTCATTTCGATTCACCTCAATGTCGCACAATCTGAAGCTCACCTTCTCCCCCGTAGGCAGATTGATCTCCACCTCCTCTGGTCGTTCTCGGGAGAAAAGCATCATTGCCGCGCTCTTCGCTGCTGCTGTCGCGCAGGAGCCCGTGGTGAATCCCCTCCTAAGTTTCTTGTTCATTTTTCTCAGCCAACTTAATAAGAGCGTTTACTATGGCGACTGCAACAGGGGTCCCGCCTTTAACCCCTGTAACAGCTATGCAGGGCACCCGGAGCTTTAATATCTCCTCCTTTGACTCTTTCGCCTTCACGAAACCTACTGGTGCGGCTATCACGAGGGCGGGTTTCAACCCGTTTTTTACGAGCTCAGCCAGCTCTAATAGGGCGGTTGGTGAATTCCCAATGACGACGATGCTCCCCTGAAACTCCACCTTATTCAGCCTGCAGGCAGCCCTAGCCCTGGTAATGCCTTCTTTCTCCGCCAGAGCCCGGGTTCTCTTCGCAGCCACGAAGCACTTCGCCTTGCACCCATATTTCCCTGCCTTTGGCGATATCCCTGCTTTAACCATGTTGACATCTGTAATGATGTTCTTTCCTCCAAGGACGGCCTCAATGCCCCTCTGGATAGGATTATCCTTGAAGACGAATAGCTCGGCGAAGGAGAAATCTGCAGTAGCGTGCACCACCCTGGTGACGACTTCCTTCTCAGGATATGGAAGATTTAACTTGTCCTCGATGATCCCGAAGCTCTGCCTCTCTATTTCCTCTGCCTCATAGCTCATTTCAAGACCTCCCTCACCCTGTCCAGTACAACGCCTGCAAGGCGGTAATCGGCTCCAATATGCCTAGCATAGATTATCTCCACATCCCTGGGAATTTTCATCTTCTCATAGCCGAACTCGGGGACCTCGCCCTCTTTGAGGCCCAGTAGCACTGGGATATCTTCCTGAACATGTAATCCTGGAAGAATGAAGAGGGGTACAACGACTACTCTTTTAACCCCCTCCTTGATGAACCCCATCACCGCCTCTGTAAAGGTGGGCTTCCAGTGTTTCATGTAGCCTACCCTCACCTTGAGCCCTGACGTCTCCCCTGCTTTCCTGACTATCTCCTCGAAGATACCCCGACTCTCGGGCACTCTGCTGCCGTGGCCAATGACTACAATGCCAGTTTTGATAGAACGCTGGCGTGTATGCCCTCTTTCTTGCGGAAATGTTCTCATTCCCCCCTCCTTCCCAGGGGAAATGGGATAATACTGACATTCAATCTCCCTGTTATGGCGCCTGTTGTTCTCTATGATTTTTTTTATAGCCCTCTCCGCCATTTTCCCGGTTGCAAGAATAGCTACATCCATGGAGCGCAGAGCAGCTGCGATGCTCGATTGTATAACGTCCACATCGTAGTTGCACTCCACACCTATTTTCCGAGCCACTACCTTAGCTGACGTTCCCATGGCTCCGAGGCGCTCTGGTTTTTCCCCCTTCAGTAGCTGGCGAATCTTCATAAAGTCCGCGGCCCTTGAACCACCCTCCTCAAGGCTCGGTATCTGCAAAATAAATATCCTCCCATAGCTCGCCTTAATCTCGCCCTTCAAGCTCAGGACCGCTATGTCCTCGCCCTTTTTTGCTGGGTAGATGCAGCGTCCGGTTAATGTTGCCCTCGGGATACTAAGACTAACCGCATAAATCATGCCTTGCTTCAGGATTAGTCCGACCTCCTCCCCTTCCACGACGTCTTTGTCTGCAATAGCGTATCTCAGAGAGGTTTCATCATCCAGGGAATCGACTAAATCCAGGACTGAAAGAGGCATTTGGGCGTATTTGTTCTCCTGGGACGCAATTCCCCTGACCCTGAAGTCGCGATATGCCTTAACTGTGATAGGCGTCTTAAGCCTTGTCCTTTTCAGCAGCTCCTCGTCCCCAAGGATTTCCCGGGATGAGCCGCTTTTTATCATCCTACCCTGATCCATGACGTAGAACTTATCACCCCACTTAGCCTTGGAGTCAACGAGGTGGGAGGAGACTACCACTGTTTTATCGTACTCGGTATTCAGCTCCTCAAGGAGCGCTAGCACTTCTTCGCCGCTCCTTGGGTCGAGGTTGGCCGTGGGTTCATCTAAGACAAGCACCTCAGAATCCATGGCAAGGACGCCAGCAATTGCTGCAAGCTTTTTCTGCCCCTCGCTCAGCTTGTGAGGAGCCCTGTCCTGAAGGTGATAAATGTCCAAGGCCTTCAGGGCCCATGAGACCCTCGCCTCCAAATCTTTTCCCTGCAAACCCATGTTCCTCGGTCCAAAGGCCACGTCGTCCCAAATCCTAGGGGCAAAGAGCTGGTCATCCGGATCCTGGAATACCACCCCTACCCTACGCCTTATCTCTTCCAAATTGGGCTTTCCGAGCTCTTTACCAAATACTAAAACCTTTCCAGCAGTGGGCATGAGCACGCCGTTGAGGTTGTAGAAAAAGGTACTCTTCCCGGCACCGTTAGAACCGAGGATAACCACTTTCTCCCCTTTTTCAGCTTTAAAATCCACTCCTCTCAAGGCCTGATTCCCATCCGGGTACGTATAGACTAATCCTTCGGTTTTTACAGCATCCATGGAGCACCTCCTGGTGTCTTATCCGCAAGAAGGATGGTGAATAAGAATATCAGCACGAGGAAACCCGCTATCACATCCCGCGGCAGAACCTTTTTTGATTGATAGAGCCTGGAGCCCTCCGTATACCCTCGGGCGAGCATGGCTCGGTAAGTACTGCTACTTCTCCTTATGGAGCCCTCAATAAGGGCTGCCCCCATCACGCTGTAATTCTTAATCTTCGCCATGTAACCCAGGGTATCTGAATATGCACCCCTGGAGCACTGGGCCCTGTAAATTTTAGTTCCTTCCTCGATGAAAAGAAAGACATACCTCAGCATCAGGGCAACAATGGTCACTATGGTTTTCGGAACCCTGAGCCAGACCAATGCTTCAAGAATGACAGCAATAGGCGTGGTGAGGGTTAGCAGGTTCAATATTGATACAGCCGCGATAATCCTGCTGAAGAGAAGCATGGCGTAGCCAACGCCCTCGCTGTAGATTTTCAGGATGATAAAACCAGTATCCAGAGAGTAAAGAACAGCGCTTCCGAGCATGAAGGGTTGAATCAGGGCTATGAAGGTTGCGAAGAGCCCTGGGTAAATCATCCTCGAAAGGTACTTCTTAACCCCCACCTTTGTCAGGATGGCCAAACTTAAGCATCCGAGGGTAAAGGGCAGAGTCAAGGACCAATTGCTAAGGGTGACAGCCGTCAATATACCTAGAAAGGCGGCTAATATTTTAACCCTTCCATCCAGCTTAAACATGAAATTGTCTTTACCACTGTTGTTGTCTAAATAGAGTATCTCGTCAGCGCATTTAAAGGGGTTCATTTTCTCCTCCAGAGCCAGACATTTCTTCCGATGAGTAATCCGGCAAAGAAGCCGGTGCTCGTTCCCAGACCGTTGACAACGTCCAGGGTGAGCCACTCAGGCATCGCGACCCTCCTTTTTCATCCTGTTGCCTTCCATGAGAGCTACCCAATAATATCCAAAGAGGGTGCCAGCAAAAAGGCCTGCAAGGGTAAAAGATATGTTCTCTCCGAGTTTGTCGTAGGACACAAGGGTACTAGCGTCGCTTTTTCCAACTTCAACTGCCATGCCTTCGACCAAGGCATCAGTGCCTCCTAAGTCGCCAACGCTAATTCCATAGTAGGCGCCCAGGGATATTACTGCGACACTCACCAGCCACAGGATAACTACCGCTTTTGTGAAGCTTTCATTCAAGGGCATAACCACCAACTGATTTCTTTAACAGCTCAGGTCTTTTGCTAGCGATA
>CAZDSM010000083.1:0-2446 GCA_964508205.1 Candidatus Hydrothermarchaeota archaeon
GCCGCGGCTACTGCGTGAACGGCGTGAAGTTCAGAAGAAAGAAGATAGAGGGGCTTAGCTCGGAGATGGTAGCTCACTTTTTAACAACCTTCGCCGGGGAGTTCAAGATAAACCTCCACACCATGGTTCTGGGGGGGAAGAACGAGCACCACAAAGCTGAGGCCCTCTTCAAGTCCCTAGGCTTGTCCCTAAGGGAGGCATGCGGGATAGTTGGAGAAGGAATCCCAAGCACCAAAGGTGTGCTTTAAGTAGAAGCCTTCTGCAGAAGAGATTACTTCCCCAGTGCAATACCGAAGGTAGAACGAGACCGGATTACTTTTCCCGCGCTCTTGGGCAACGGACATCTACTACTTATATCACACCTTTTATCAGTGAAATAAATGGACTTGTACTGCGTGCTCTGCGGAGGAAGGCTTCATCAAGAAGGAGAACATGTCTCGTGTCTAGGATGCGATGCGGAATACAATAACGTCCTGTTATCGGAGACAAGAATAGATAATGGGGAACGGGTGATAACCGAGATGAGCCTCAGCATGGACTTCTCCAAGGTGACTAGAAAAATGGAAAAGGCCCCGCTTCTGCAGATGACGAAACTCAACGCTGTCAAAGAAGTCCCGGTCTAGACTAATGGTAACGGTGAGAGGGACTCCATTTTTTACCCCTTTACCAACCCCCTGTGCCCTCTCACCCTTATACAATTTAAGAAACATCTTTATACCTCCCTGGATATTTTACTACCATGGGGCGGAAATCCTTCAGGGACCTCTTGATGTACGAGGAAACCCTTTTCCAGGACGAGCGCGTTTTTGACCTGGACTACATACCCAAGGACTTCAACTACAGAGACTCTCAGCTGAGGGAGATAGCCTTCTGCATGAGGCCTGCTGTAAAAGGGGGTAGACCAGTGAATGCCCGGATAACAGGTCCTCCAGCCACGGGAAAGACGACAGCGGTAAAGCTCATGTTCGATGAGATAATGGGACAGACGGATAAAGTAGCCTGCGTTCACGTGAACTGCCAAATGCACGCGAGCAAGTTCTCTGTATTCTCCCAGATACACAAGAAGGTCATGGGCCATCTCCCCCCTGAAACAGGTGTGCCATTTCCCAAGGTCTATGATGCGATATTCAAGAAGCTCCTCAAGGAGAATAAGAGCTTGGTCGTAGCCCTTGACGACATGAACTACCTGTTCTACGACAGGCACGTCAATGACATCCTGTACCAGATATTAAGGGCTCACGAGTTGTATCTGGGGGTGAAGACTGCCATAATAGGTGTGTTATCTGACGTGGAGTTCAATTATAAGCTCGACATAAGGGTGAGCTCGGTTTACAAGCCCAGGGAGATATTCTTCCAGCCCTACTCTATGGAGGAGGTAAAGGCGATTTTGAAGGACAGGGCTGAGGTGGGGTTTTATCCGGGAGTTATATCAGAGGAGGTACTAGCTATGGTTGCGAACCACGCCTTTGAGCGGGGGGACCTTCGTGTCGGTATTGAGCTGTTAAGAATGAGCGCATTGAAGGCTGAGGCTGAGGCATCGAGGCATATAGAGACGAAACACGTGGTGGATGCCCTAAGCAGTTCTCGCCTGATAAATCTCGCCCACATCTTGAGCACTCTCAGCGAAGAAGAGCTGAAGCTAATGAAGATGATAGCAGAGGCTGGTAGGATAAACTCCGGGAAGCTCTACGAGGTCTACAAAGGAAAAACCAAGCAGAGCTACACCAAATTTTACCGTTCATTGGACAAACTCGAGACCCTCAGGCTGGTGGACACTAAGTTCACTGGTAAAGGCAGGAAGGGGCGGTCGAGGGAGATAATAGCCAGGTATTTGAGGGACGAGGTAAATAAGGCCCTGGAAAAATGAAGGCTGTTGTCTTGAGGCTGGGGCATCGTCCAATTAGGGATAAGAGGGTCACCACACACCTCTCCCTAGTGGCGAGGGCCTTCGGCGCTAGCGGAATGGTCATGGAGGACCTCAATGAGGGAGCGGTGGAAGTCTTGAGGGACGTGGAGTCGCGTTGGGGCGGGGAGTTTTTTTTCCATGAGGCTAAGTGGAGGCAATGCCTAAGGAATTGGGAGGGGGTGAAGGTGCACCTTTCCATGTACGGCTTACCATTGGACGAGGTTATGGATGAGGTAGTGGCGCTGGATAAGGATGTCCTCGTAGTAGTTGGGGCAGGGAAAGTCCCTGGGGACCTCTACGACTTAGTTGACTACAACATAGCCGTAGGCAGCCAACCTCATAGCGAGATAAGTGCTCTGGCGATGTTTCTAGACCGGCTCTACAAGGGGGAGGAGCTTAGGATGGATTTCAAGGGAAAGTTGCGGGTAATCCCCTCTCAGAAGTCTAAAAAAGTCGTAAGAAGTTAATGTTCTAAAGATATAATACGGAGTTTAATCAGAAATAAAAGTGGAGGAACGCCATGTGAATAAGGGGAGTTCG
>CAZDSM010000084.1:0-2602 GCA_964508205.1 Candidatus Hydrothermarchaeota archaeon
CGCGGTACTGGATTTGGAGCAGAGGCGAGTGGAAATTAAAAGGGTAAAATATGACATTGGGATGGTAGTTGAGGCCGTGATTGAGGCAGGTCTGCCGGAATTCTTAAGCTATAGGCTTAGAGAGGGCAGGTAATTATTTGATCTCCTTCACCTGGATGCCTGTTATCTTCTCTAATTCCTTTTGTGATTGTTTTAGCAAGTGCTTGTCGAGTAAGCCGCGCTTCTCACAGCCGATTAAAAGCAGGTCTGTCTGGCTTTCCATCAAGAATCTTTTGAGTTCTTCCATCACGCTGCCGGTTCTAATCGCGGTTTCAGCTTTCAAGCCTTTTTTCACGCTCCTTTCCAGGGCTCTTTCAAGGATAATGCGCCCTATCCTTCTGAGGTCTTTCTCAGCACTGTCGACGCCGTGAATGCGCCTCGGGATACCGCTGAGAAAGCTTGTGTCTACGATGTAAAGGAAGGTGAGCTGGGCATTTTCTTTTTTCGCCAGTTCAATACCTTTATTCTCGGCCCTCTTGCAGCTGTCGGAGCCGATAGTTGAGACCACGATATGCCTTATCTTTCTCATTTATTAATCCTCTCAGTATCGAAGTAATAAATATGCCGTTGACAGGAGCATTGTTACAAGGGCTACAGGCGCGCCTATCCTAAGAAAGTCCGTGAAGCGGATTGGGTGTCCTGAGCGCTCTGCAATGCCCGCGGCAACGATGTTAGCGGAGGCGCCTATTATGGTTGCGTTCCCGCCGAAGTCCGCGCCCAAGGCGAGGGCCCACCACAATACCTTGGTCTCCGTGCCGGGGATGCTCTGATCTAGGTAAGCAATTACAGGCAGCATGGCAGCTGTGAAGGGGATGTTGTCGACTATGGCAGACATTATCCCTGATACCCAGACCACGATTACGATTGCCAGGGTGATGTTGCTGCCGCTCATTTGGCGAACACCCTCGGCTATGGCAGGTATCAGGCCGGTCTTCTCAGCGGCGCCCACGATTATGAAGAGCATCATGAAGAACACGAGGGTTGGCCACTCTACTTCCTCGAGCATCTCTACGATGTGCGCCCTGCTGATTATCAATAGGATAACCGCCCCTGTCATGGCAGCAATGCTCGGCTCCATTCCTAGTGTATCGTGGAGGAGGAAGAGGACTACCACGAAGGCCAAAACAACGAGGCTTTGGTTGAGGAGTTTTCTGTCCTCTATCCGGTACTCCCGTTTCAGCCTCTCCAAGAGCTCTGGAACGTTTTTAACCCGCCTCTTTTTGTACTCCTTCCAGAAGAAGAGCTTCATAATCCCCAACAGTACCAGGAAGGATATTAAAACAATGGGGCCCAGGTTAACCAGGAAGGCATTGAAGCTCAATCCTGAGGCCGAGCCTATCAGGATGTTCGGCGGGTCGCCAATGAGCGTGGCTGTGCCACCGATGTTCGAGGCCATTATCTCAGGGAATATCAGAGCCCAGGGGGAGATTCTCAGAATCAGGGCTATCTCAATGGTGACAGGGATCATCAGGAGCACCGTTGTGACATTGTCGAGGAAGGCTGAGAGCACAGCAGTAACAATCATCAGTATCACTGTCAGGCGCCAGAGGTCGCCCTTGGCTAGTTCATAGGACTTGTAGGCGGTCCACTGAAACACTCCTGTGCGGCGCATAATTGCGACGATTATCATCATGCCCATGAGAAGGAAGACGACGTTGAAGTCAATAGCTTCAATGGCATCGTCGAAGGACAGGAGATAATACTTTTTGTTAAAGGCACCCAAAGTGGTGCTGATGAAGAGGGCAGCAGAAGCACCCAAAAAAGCAGCGAGGGTGCGGTGGATTAAGTCGAAGGCGATTAAACCGTAGACCACCACCAGGATGAAAGCCGAGATAAGCACAGCTTCTATGGGACGCTCCGGGGAGGCGTTCTCGGCGCCCACGGCCAGGGGTACAAACAGGACTGCCGCAGTTGCAAAGACAAGGAGCGCTATCAAAGGCCTCATGGTTACACTTAACACGGACGTAAATTTAAATTAATTGCCGTGACTTTCCTCAAGGGCGGCCTTCTGGGCGCCGATCTCGATTATCTCCACGCAGAAGTTGTTTAATACGATTCCCAGGAGTACGGGGGGCTCCAGTCTATCCTCTTTTTCAAGCTGGTTTATGACGGAGAGAAAATTTGAGTACATCTCAACGACCTTGTTTTCCGCGTTGGCGTCTCTCAGTTTAAACGCTTTAACAGCGCGTGAAAGCATTTTTTCGAAGTTGACCAACAGGGGAAGGTGTGAGAGGGCCTTTTCAAAGTCAGTTACTCTGGAGAGGAGGCATATTATGTCCCCAATATTTTCAAGGCACTTACCGTAGGCCTTGTAGGGGAGAATCAAGCTCTGAAATTTGAACCCGATCTTCTCCGCGATTTCCTTGTTTTTCAGCGAGATAAATACTTGTTTGCATAAGAAGGAGTAGAACTTGTCCAGCTCGTCATCCCTCTTAATTATACTTTTAAGAATACTCTGATTTTCTTCCTCTATTGCTCTAGTTAGGTCGCTTATCATGGATCTCAGAATTATCTCCATCCTCTCAAGGGTTTTGTTCATCCTCATGTGAGTGACGTCCAATAA
>CAZDSM010000085.1:0-2028 GCA_964508205.1 Candidatus Hydrothermarchaeota archaeon
GGGGACGAGAAATCAGATATTAACCCATTTAAGGACACCTTGAAAGTTATTTATCACATCCTGAGGCTCCTTCTGAGCAGGAAGCCCTGAGAGGACGTACTTATGATAGTGTATTCCGAGCGATACCGGGAGCATGATATGCGGAATCACCCGGAGAATAGCCTCCGGTTAAAGGCGATAATGAGGCTTCTAACCAAGGAGGATGTCTTCGAGAAAGTGCCCCTGGTGGAGCCTTCCCCAGCAAGCCGGGAAGATGTTCTCAGAGCCCACTTACCTGAGCACCTGGAGGCCGTTAAGCGCCTTGCAGAGGACGGTGGCAGCATCATCGACATGGATACCTATGTTACCCCGAGTAGCTATGAGATCGCATTGCTCTCCGCGGGGGGTGTCTTGACCTGCGTGGACAAGTACTATGAAGGGTATGAGGGCTCTTATGCCCTGGTGCGTCCTCCCGGACATCACGCGGAGCGCAACAAAGCCATGGGCTTCTGCCTCTTCAACAACATCGCCATCGGTGCAACTTATGCGCTTGAGAGGTATGAATTGAAAAGAATCCTTATCCTTGACCTCGACGTCCACCACGGCAATGGTACGCAGGACATTTTTTACTCTGACCCGCGGGTTTTCTACATCTCCATCCATCAGCACCCCCATTATCCTGGCACAGGAGGCATTGAGGAGAACGGTGAAGGCAGGGGCAGGGGACACAACCTCAACATCCCCCTCCCTCCCCAGACCTGCGATAAGAGTTACTTGAAAGCCATTGACGAAGTCGTGATTCCCATGATGAGCTCCTTCAAGCCCGAGCTCGTCCTGGTTTCAGCGGGATACGACACCCACCACACAGACCCCCTAGGTGGGATGAACCTTTCCCAGGGTTGCTACTACGCCTTAACCAGGAAGCTTAGGAGGAGCACCAGCGCGGGGATAATCTTCTGCCTCGAGGGGGGCTACAACCTCGATGCCCTAGCCAAGGGCGTGTACGCGACCATGGCAGGTCTCTTCGACTTGGGAAAGAGCGAGTTCGAGGAGCCCCTCGTGGAAGACGAGGGAGTGACAAAATACGCGGACTCAAGGATAGCTATACTAAAAGAGAAGTTTGATTTGTAGAGTTAATAAATAAATCGCTTTCTAACTTGTCCTATTCTCTCTCCCATGACCTCAATCCTCTGCATTAGGGTTTCGCCGAGGTTGTAGAACCCAGGCTTAACGATGTGCTCTATCATAGTGGGGTTAATACCCATCACTTTGCAGCTCACCGTGTCCAGGGCTACCGGATCCTCGCTGGCCAGGAGTAGATTCATCTTCTTGGGCCTATTGCCTTCGATGGCTGTTATCCCATCAATGATGTTTAAATCCGGCTTTTTGAACCTGAGGATGTCGCATATGGCGTCCTCGATTTTGGACGGGTATCTGGAGCTACCCTCTGGGATGAGGTCGAAGATGTTTTTAAGAATCAGAGCGACACCGGTGAGCTGGCTCGTCTTCATCACCGAGATGTTTACAAGGGCATCCGCCTTCAAGAGGGTCCTAGGCAACTTTAAATCCCTTAAAACCCTGAACTTCCTCTTCACTGGTATGTGGATATCCTCCCCCAGGTCCACGAGGGAAGCGCCGTAGTAATTGCAGACGTCCCGTACCCCATAGCTCTCGAAGACCTCCTCAGCGCTCCTGCCTGGGCAGCTGTTGTCCACGACTATCCTCTCCCCGTAGATGTTCTCGAACATCTGCAATAACTGCCCCAGTATCCTGAGGTCCATGGGCGAACCGTCCATCCCAGGATAAGAAGCGCAGAAATTAGTCTTAATCACCACCGTTTCCCCCTCCCGCGGTGAAAAATCTATGAGATCGATGGCCCTCTTCACATCTGGCTTCTCTACCCTGAGGATGCTCACCTTAACCATTTTATAATGTAATTATCCCCTTCTCCTCATTTAAACTTTTTTAATATTGCCCTGTAAAAATCAGCCCGTTTTTCGTCTGATTTGCTCAATCTTTCCACGATTAACTCTGGAGTAGATCTGGCTA
>CAZDSM010000086.1:0-1986 GCA_964508205.1 Candidatus Hydrothermarchaeota archaeon
AATCGATTGAAGCTAACATGTCATGTCTTCGATTTAGTATCCGACTTGCGCTCTTTAAGGATACGAAGATACAGGTCGTCTGTTTCCTTGAGGGGATCTACACTCAGCTCCTCGGCTAGTATCTGCTTACATATGGTATACTGGCGTAGGGCTTCATCTGAGCGACCTGCCTTCCATAGACAGAGCATAAGTCGTCGGTGCACCGCTTCCCTGAAGTTGTCCACTAGGAGAGCTTGCCGCAAGTAATCGACGCCGCCCTCTAAATCCCCTTCCTCAGTAAGAAGCGAGGCTATTTTTTCCAGTAGGGTGAGGTAGGTTTCTCGCAGGCGCTCGCGTTCTGCTGAGCACCAGTCATTGTAACGTTCATCCTCCAGAAAATCACCCCGGTATAGCTGAGTAGTGAATCGATATATTTCCAGCGCCTCTCGCCGGTTTCCATGAGCTTGCAGTTCTTCCCCCTGTCTCACCCCCTCGAGAAATTCATCAACATCTAGACGATAGTGAGCCTGGGTATTGAAATGGTAGCTGCCGCCCTCAGCGAGGATAAAGGGATAGTCCTGGGGAGATGTGACGCTCAGGCCTCGTCTAAGGGCATAAATAACCACCGGTAAATTTTGAGCAGCAGTCTTAGGGGCGGCCTCAGGCCAGAGATATTCCATTAGTTGCTCTTTAGTCAGGGGTCGCCCCCGGTGGGTGAGAAGAATACTCAGCGCGGTGAGGGATTTACGCCGCTGAAAGACCCGACGAGGAAGGAGCTTTCCGTCCAAGTAAAGTTGAAGTCGTCCCAAGCAGCGGATATCCAGCAAGGGTCTGGACTTCTGTCTCGGTTTTTCTGGATTGCTTTGCCATTGTGTTTCAGGAGGATAATGAGGCTCCATGGTGACTGATATCCCCTCATCATTCGTCATCGACTCTTCGGGTAATAGGTATGCCTGGGTATTTTTTACCATCAAGGCTATTCGGGCTAACATAGCAGAAAGAATACTCAGGTGGCTTGTGGTCCACAACTTATCAGCCCTTCGTTGCCCCAGAATTATAATTCCTACCAGGTCGTTGCCAGCTCTCAAGGGTAGACAGATGGCAGCAGCTACGTCCTTGGATAAAGACCGGCAGGATGGTGCCCAAGTAGAACGAGGACTGTAGCAGAGAACCGACCGATTGTTCTGTATCAGAGGGCACTCGAATGCCTCACCCAAAAGGAAGGCGCGACAGGGGGCTTCCCCAAAAGCCCCTTTAGTAGCCTTGATATTGAAGGTTTTAGTTTTGTCATCACAAAGGGCCACCGCTCCGGTTTCAGCCTGGGCTATAGCTATAGTTATCTCCAGAATATGGCCCAGTAACCGGTCTAGGTTATGGCTAGCATCTAGAAGAGGCGCAACTTTATAATTCGAGATTAGGTCCTGACCCCTGAGCCAGCTTATCTGAGTACTAACCGCGAGGAGAGGAGCCACCCAGGATAAACATTGAAGTCGAGATGCCATATCTTCCTCCCGTCGTCGGGAGGCGATGTTGACACATCCCACGGCGCCCTGTTCTGTCATTAAGGGTACACACATGTAAAGCTGGAAGCCTTTTTCCTTCACTTTGTTACGGAGGTAGCGAGCATCCTGGGTCAGGGTTGAGGTGATAATGGGCTGCCCCGAGGCGGCGACCAGACCTGGGAATCCTTCGCCCAGGCCGAAGCGATTGATTTCAAGAAAAGTGTTACGGAACAAGCCCTGGTGAGCGGTGAGTACCATTTCCCCATCCGTTTCAGCCCTCAGGAATATCTCAGCTGTCTCTGCACCTGTAGTTTTCAGGAGGTCGTGTAAGGCCTTATTCAGTGTCTGGTTCAAGTCCGAGGAAACCGAGATAGAGCTGATAGTGCTTAGGGCGCTCAGGTATCGGAGAATAGAACCAATCCATCCGTTGGTCGCCTGGCTAGATTTGGTATCCAGGGGTAGAAACATGTCAGTGCCATTGGATTCCCCCTGCCGGACCCCTCTC
>CAZDSM010000087.1:0-2023 GCA_964508205.1 Candidatus Hydrothermarchaeota archaeon
AGCTCGTAGAAAGCGGTGTCCAGTTTTTCCTTTTGATCTTGATCCCCTGCCTTTAACAAGGAGGGTATGAACTCTTTGATCTCCTGGTAGCCCCACCGGAAGGTGTTCGCGTCCTTCCTTAGCGAATTAGCTTCGTTGAGAATGTTCATGGGCGCGAAACACCTCGCTTTAAAGCCCCTCGGCTTGATTTTGCACGACGAATATATTGCGAAATCGCTCTGGGCAAGGCGCTCTGACTTTGCGCGGATATGTAGGAGGTCGTCGCTCTTAATGTTGAACATTATGCACGCCACTCTGGCATGAGAATGGGTGAAAATAGAGCTCAAGAGAAATAGAAAGGTTGAGGTCTTTGTGCCGAGACCAGACATCCCTGAGATGTTCACATGGGCGCCCTCAGGACCCAGAAGGTACTTCTCGTCCACCTTAACAGGTACCATGGTACCATTGGTATTGACGAAAACCCCCATAGGTATATCACATCCCTCCGAATTCAGCAGCTTTAGCGTCTCCTCAGGCTGCGGATAAAAAACCAATCCATTCCTTAGCGGTCTATCGATATCCTGCTTGAGGACCCTTCCTTTGGCCACTACTACGGATTGTTCCTCGCTCGGCGGCCTCAACTCTGGATCGCCGCCCCTCGACAGCTGGTGATAGAGGAAATCCTCTGTTTCCGTGTAGCTCTCCATTCCTTCGATAATTCCATAGACGTGTCTTTTCCCTGAGACCACTTTAACGATGGAACCGATAGCAAGGGATTCCCCTGCCCTAGGTAACCAGAAGTGGAACATGTCTGGCGTGTTAGGCCTGCTCTTAATCCCGACGGTGAAGCCGATTGCCCTCATTGCAGCCCCTCCATGGCGGTTATCTGGGCCTTTATTTGAGCTAAGCTCGGCACTTGGGTCCTGAGATATTCCTCGCAGATTTGAATAGGATATATCTGTCTGTCCCATCTAGCGCAATTCGGTCTTATACACCGCTCCGCGATTAACCAGGAGGAAAGCTCGTCAACTGGTATGCCCGAGTTCTCGTACTCCACCCTCAACAGCCCCATCTCAGGGTGACGAGGGGGATGAATCCTTAAATAGAAGGAGTTCGACCTTTGATTCCAGCCATCCTTCTCCTTCTGCCTGATGGTGAAGATGTTGCTCCTGTAAAACTCCCCCATATTCCAAACCATCTGCTGAATATGAGGGTAACTTCCCTGAAGGTAAAGGGTTTGATGGGTCTTAATGAGGCCTAAGACGTGCTTTTTCCTAGCCGTACCGAGGAGGTTTCCATCCTTTATTAGGGGACTCCTCCCAGCATCACTCCTGGTGAAACGATTAACTAATTCTAACTCTAACTCCTGCCGCAGCGCCTTTGACTTGACCTTTGCCATGCCCCTTAACTCGTTGAGGTCCCAATACTTCTCCGCCCCGGTGTCATATATCCCATCTACGCCCTCCAACTCTTCGAATAAAAACGATGGCACCAGGATTTCACTTCTATACGCCTCGTCGAAAGCCTTGAACTTATCAGCCCCCACCCTCTCCATTACTGCCGCCCCTGAAAAATGCATGTATATGGGTACTTGAGTGCCATCGTAATTGTAGTACTGCCACAGCACGGTTCGCTGAACACCGTCCATGAAGAACCTGAAACTGCTGTATCCATCGTATTCCTCCTTCACCCTGTAAATGCCTGGGATTTCCACCGCTTTCACCTCCATGTTTCCTGACAGCTCAGTTGATATAAGGAAATCCTGATGCTCCAACACAGCGCACTCTGTATTGGATAAGCGGTCTCCTTCCATTCCCTTGAAAATCCTAGCCCTATCGAACCAGCCCCTGAACATCAAATTATACGGCTTTAATCACCGGTGTAATGGGTGTTTCCCAAGAGCACGGGAAAAGTAATCCGGTCTCGCTCTATCTTCGGTATTGCACGGGAAAAGTAATCTCAGCACATCGATATGTTTTGCTTGGCCCTTAGATAATAGGCAAACTCTTCTTTCCAATTATCCTTTAACTTTTTTTTGAAAATT
>CAZDSM010000088.1:0-5010 GCA_964508205.1 Candidatus Hydrothermarchaeota archaeon
CATTTCCATTCAGCCAGCTCGTCACCACACTTATTTTCAACGGTGACAACGCCCTCAGCGGCGTTTATATCGAGTTTGACTCCCAGTCGCACCTCTATTTCCTTTTTAACCTCTCCATTCTTACCTATCAATACCGCGACCCTGTTCATGGGCACCTTTAGATATTCCATTCTAACACTCCTCGATGCTTTTAAGGACCTCTTCCTCGTCTAACTCAACGTATTTGCCGAAGAACCTTACTAAATTGGCTACATCCCTCTCCAAAAATTTCTTAGAATGGGGGTGTTCCAATATCACGGTCTGGGAGAGGTCTATCAGCACAGGCTTGTTGTTCCAAACGAGGACGTTGTACTCGCTCATATCCGCGTGCACTAGATTACAGCGGCAATAAAGCTTCTTAACATATCCTAGAATCATCTCAAACATCCTTACAGGGTCCTTCACCTCCCAGTTCTTGAGCATAACTGCAGGTCTGCCGTTGTCACCGATAAATTCCATCACAAGAACGTTATTCTTAAAAGCCACCGGCGCAGGTACTCTAACGTTGCATTTCCTAGCCCTCTGGAGGTTCTTAAATTCTTTTCTCACCCATGTATAGACGATGCTCCTCTTATTCCTCTTTAAACCCTTAAACCTCCTGTCCCCTTCAATGTATTTTAACATGGCCTTGTAGTCTCCTGTGGCTACTCTGTGAATCTTTACCGCCACGGGATTGCCATCCTTATCCTCCCCATGGAAAATGTTGGCCTCCTTACCGGTCTTAACGACGCCGTTTAAAACCCAGATTATCCCCCTATTCGCCAAGTCATAAAGGGTTAATAAGGTACTCTTGTCGAAGACCTCGCTGGCGACTCTTTTGTCTTCGATGCCCTTGACCCTTTTCTGTATCTTCTCTAATTTTTCCTCTACGTCGATAAACCCTTCCTTCATATGATGCCCTGGTTCATCAGCCTGTTAACTTGTGGCTTGGTGTACCTCCAAACAACGTCGGCCTTCACGTCTCCCTGGACCACCCAGGGCTTGACGATGACGATATCTCCCGCCCGTATCCATATCCTCCTCCTGAGCTTGCCGGGTATCCGGCATATTCGTACTTTGTCGTCCTTACAGCTGACCCTCATCTTGCTCGCACCCAACAACTGCTCCACTACACCCAAAATCTCGTCGTTCTTCGGCATCCGTAGCCTGCGTAATTGGTCCTCAGTTTCCTCCAGCGAAATACCTCCTTTGCCAGTATCACTCTTCCTACACTATGTTAGCTCGAGCTCTGCCGACACTCTTATGCAATTGGCTAATCATTGTTATATCCTTTTCTGATTAGATGCTCCTTTACAGGTTTTAAAATTTTCGAGACGTATTTGACGGCCGAGTTTTTAAGATCCTGTGGATGTACTTTGTCCTGGGCGTAATCCTTCTCCAAGACAGAGTAGCCTCCATATTCCAAGTCCCCTCCGAACTTCGCGGGTCTCTCGATCCTAACTCTTGGGAATTTCCTAAATATATGGTACTGGTATAGCTCGAGGACTGGATTTCCATCTATTGCCCCTATGGGACAGTAGGCCTTCCTCAGTTTTTTAGCGATAATCTCCCGGTCGTTGTCGACAGAGATGAAGTTATCCTTGCTGGAGGACATCTTATCCTCACCATCCAGTCCATGGATAAGGGGCAGGTGTAGGCATATCGGTGGCCTGTGACCTAGTTTCGGGAGGTTGTCCCTTGCAAGCATGTGAATTTTTCTCTGGTCTATGCCGCCGACAGCGACATCGACGCCAAGGGTTATCATATCGATGACCTGCATGAGGGGGTATAGAACTCTCGCCACCCTGGGATCCTGCTCCTCTCTGCCAACGAGGTCCATGCTGCGCCTGGCGCGAAGGAGGGTCGTCTCCAAGGCGAGCCGCTGAACGTTCAGAAAGTACTCCCTATCCAATTGAATCTCAGATCCCAGGACGAAATCCGCTTTCCCTGGGTTAAGCCCCATACCGATAAAGCATTCCTTGTTGTACTCCGCGATTTCCCTTATTTCCTCGAGGGTGCCCTTCTTGTTCAGTTTTGCATGAAGATCAGCGAGGAGCACCATCACCTTGAACCCCGCCCTCTGGAGGTCGATAAGCTTGTTAACTGTAAGCATATGCCCCAGATGAATCTTACCGCTGGGCTCGTAGCCTGCATACATCCTGGGATGAGCCTTCTCTTCCAGGAGTTTCTTAAGCTCTTCTTCTGTGATAGTCTCAACGATGTTCCTCTTCACCAATACGGCTTTTTCATCCGAGTTCATCTCAATTCATCTTCCGTCAGTAATAGATAGTCCTTCCCGTCGTGGAAAATTTTAACTTTGTCCCCGACCTTAAGGGGCAGGGCAACGTTAAAATATGCTGTGGTATCGTTTTCCTCGATTACCTGGACATAGTCAGGGGCGATTTCTGAGACTGCCGCCCTTTTTATCTCACCTTTTCTTCCTAATATTTCGGCCTTATTTAAACTTTTCAATGGTAATACCGACCGCTGCCTGCTCTCCAAGTCATAGGCAGTGACCTTACCACTTTTGAAACCGCGGAGCTGAAGGATCTTGCTGCCGTGGCTGATGATATCGTCCACCCTGAATCTCGGCAACCGCATGGATATGTTCATTCTGTAGAGGTCCCTTCCATCCCTGCTCTTGCCGACCAACTTAGGGGACTCCTTCACCATGCCCCCATATTTCTCTGCGAGATGATGGGATGCCTTCCTTCCAGCACCCAGGGAGCCGAGGTAAATATCAAATCCATTCTTTACGATTTTAAAGTCTGAAATAAAAGCCCTTGGATCTCTACCCCTCAAGCGCTCCAAGTAATCAATAGTTAAGCTCTTTATCTTCTCTTCATCCTGTTCCACCCCCCTGATCTGGAGCACGGCTTCGTAATACCTGCTTTGTCTCTTAGCGCATGAGTCGCAGATGATTAGGGCTATCTCGACCTTGCCAGATTTTTTCCCGCTGTACTCATTATCGTGATGTACTCCAGTGACCCTCATAGTGTATGGAATAAACAGTTTTTTGGTGTTAGGTCGCTTCACATTCCCCAGGGACAGATTGACCTCCACACCCTTCACGTCCTTCAGGACCATGGAACCCATCAGCACATCCTTCGCTGCAAATTCCACGACCTCATGCAAGTCCTTATTCGGGGGGCGCTGGCGGCCGTGTTTGAGATAGCTCAGGCACTCCCTGCACACCTTGGCTCTTGGTTTTTCTGGGAGTCTCAGGAGCTCCACCTCCCTGTAATAGCAACCCCTACACTGTCCCTCTATCAGCTCGCCTGTGACTTTCCCGCAGACAAAGCAAAAGGTTCCTTTATGCGTCATCACATCCGCACCATCTGGGCGTGAGGCACCCCCTTAACTCTTATCACGTTCCTGGGATCTATTATACCCATTTTTATCCCTTCTCCTACGATGCTATTTCCAAGGAGGTTAGCTATGGTCGCCTGCCTCAGCAGCCTCAGGGTTCCCTTCCTACTCATTAAATCGCCCCCATAGAATTTCTTCTCCCCTCTCAGAACTAATTCCCCTTCCTCGTAGCACTTCCCGTATACCTCCTCATCACAAGCGGCAACCATCAACTCGCTCTGGACCTTGTAGACCTTGACGTAGAACTTCATAGGCCGTCCTCTTATCCTAATTGATAACTATATATAAACCACTCCGTATTTAATAAAGAACCATGGGACTGGGGCTTAAGTCGGCTCTGAAGATGAACACAGCCGATCTGGAGTGTGGATGGATAGCCGTCAAGGCCAATGAAATGATGGATAAAATCCGAGTCGGCCAGGTTCTCATGGTTACCTGTGAGTCTAGGGAAAAGGAGGAGGATGTTGACCTATGGTTGGAGATGACTGGTCATGAACTTCTTAGAAAGAAAAAAACCAGAGGTAGCACCAAGTTCTATGTTAAGAAAATAAAGTGAACTACCACCCTACAAGTAGGGCGGTTTCCTGCGTCAACGGCGCCCCCCCAACGGGGGACTCCAGCAGGCGGCAAATCAGCAAGTTCCTTGCCTACACTCTTCAGATATTTATTGCCGCGTTCACATCTCTATCCAAGATTAAGCCGCATGTACTGCACTTATGGACTCTGACTGCAAGACTCTTCCTAACTATTGCTCCGCAGTTGCTGCACTCCTGGGATGTGCCGTTAGCTTCTGCAAACGCCACGGTCTTACCGGCCCACTCTGACTTGTAAGATGTTAGCATTTGCAGTTGATTCCACACCGCGTCCGCTATGGACTTGGCGATATGATGATTCTTCTTCAAAGGTTTTAACTCCAAAGTTATCTTGGTGGTATTATGGAGCTGAGGGACTTGGAGAAAACCGTCCTATATGCTGAACATAAACTAAGGATTGAAAGTGGACCAACAAAGAGAAGCGAAGAGAATAAAAAGCGTAGCAAAGCAACATAGAAAGCTTGGGAAATATTTAAAAAGTAGTTAAATATATTTTTGTAGCATGATTAAGGTAGGGGTTGTAGCTTGCGAAATAATGCGTGGGGAGTTAGAGGAGGTCATCAAGGATGACCCTCATGTTGTGGTGAGAAAATACTTAGAGTTTGGTAACCACAGTTTCCCTGATATGCTACAGCAAGAGGTTGTAAAAACTATCGAAGAGATTAAAGATTCCTGCGATGTTGTTCTCGTCGGGTTTGGACGGTGCAGGGGCTTAGAAAATTTGCCTCAGCTGGTCGACGCACCGATATTGATGGTGGGGAATGAGGACTGTATCTCTATCCTGCTTACAGAAGATAGGTATCATAAAGAGCTTAAGAAGGAGGCCGGAACTTATTTTATGACTCCTGGTTGGTGTGAGCAGGGCGTGGTGGGCATAAAAAAAACGCTGCATGTGGAGGAGGTGGCAAAGGAGAGGGAGATGGATTCAGACCACCTTTTAAGAATGATTTTCAGGGGTTATACGCGAGTCTTATATATTGATACCGGGATTAAAAAAGATAACGGATTGGATTATGTAAGTTGTTCTCCT
>CAZDSM010000089.1:0-2881 GCA_964508205.1 Candidatus Hydrothermarchaeota archaeon
GATAAAAACCTTGTCAGTTGAAACAGTTTCATCAACAACTACATGCACAGTTTCCAATTTACAACTGGATATTATCGGGAAGATTTTCTTCAAAAAACAGCTTTGCTTCGTCATATTTAACGTCCACCAGTTCCCTGCTCCACCCTTCCCGGACAAGGGTCCTGGCCCTCCATGAGTCTCGCGTACTCGTTCACCAGCTTCACTCAGGGGTCCTGGAGGTACTTGTTGATGGACATCTGCTCGGTCTTGACTATGTGCATCTGCCTCTGGCATAGCGACTGGTACTCGCACCAGGAGCAGAGCTGGGTCTCCTTAGCAGGAAAGTTATCCTCTTCCACCGCCTTCCCTATCTCCTCTATTAGCGCTATTGTATCAGCCTTCAGCCTCGCGATATCCGCACTGCTTCTCTTCGACCTCATCTCCGTGTCGTGCACCAAGTAATGCCATACCAGTTCAACCCTCTCCACGTTCCCCCATCTTTCCTCGATACCTATCTGGTAAAGGGCCAGCTGCCTGTCCTCGTCTAAGTGGCGCTGCATGGGCAGGTACTGCGAGGTCTTGTAGTCATGGATCTCATAATAGCCGTCCATGCGTTGCGCCAACCTGTCTATGAAACCCCTGAGCTTGTAGCCATCCAAATCAATGAATATGCTCTGCTCCAATCCAAGGGTCCTACTCTGGTCGAAGGGTGCGTAGCGCTGGTAATAATCCACGATGCACTTAGCTCCTGTCTCATAGTAATTCTGGGGGGTGTACTTCACCCTAACAATCTTCACATCCTCCCTCCAGCTCCGCTCCCAAGAGGCCTTATAAAAAGCGAGGATATCTTCAAGGGCGTTGGGTTTCGAGAGCTTCAAATCCCGGTACAGCTTCTCCAAGGCTTCGTGAACCCTTGAGCCCATGAAGGCCTCAACAGTCTCCACGTGCTCCAGCTTCACCTTCTCCACGTAGGAGTATTTGTACAGTAGGGGGCAGTTTTCATATGATGATAAGCGGGAGTGGGAATAAACCGGCATACAGCAGAAATATGTTGCTTTAATATATGTGATTTACCCATGGGTCGGAAAAGTAAAGGTGGCGTGCTGGGAGTAACCCGCCTTCTGTTTTCTTCCACGATTTTCGCGCGGAAAGAGGCATCATTCGTCTAAGCGCCCGACCACTCGCCTCCCGCGGGGGGGATGTGGCGATTCTTTGGGCTTGCATCCTCCGAAGTTGGCCGTTTCACCTCCTCCAGGGGCTCTCAGGCTCTCGCCATCCTCGATATGCTCCTGGGAGAGTATCGTTTCTGCTCCAGAGCTAAACCTCTCGGCTTCCTCCCGTGAGGGAGGTCGGGTCCCGCGATGATGGGCGGAGTTTCCTCACCTGCATGCAGGCGGTAGATGCCCTCCAGCTCGCCTATTATCTTTTATAATCTTAACTTTAAAAAACCTGCTGGATGTTATTAGAGACCGTGGAGGATATGAGACTCTCTCTGGGAGTTACCACTTCCATGCCCGTAGAGGATAGCATCTACCTTGCACGACTTGCAGAGACAGGGGATTACCATCGAGTCTGGGTCGGGGAGGACCTCCAAGGGAAAGACGTTTTTTCTTATCTCTCAGTCCTCGCTTGCAAGACCCGTAGTATAGGCCTTGGAACGGGCATTACAAGTCCATGGGTTCGCAACCTAGGGGTAATAGCAAATTCTGCTGCAGGTATTCAGGCGCTCTCAGGGGAGAGATTCATCTTGGGCCTAGGTGTGGGAGGCCTTCCAGAGCTCCTTAGACTTACCGGTTCAAAACCGAGAAAGATGGTTGCTAGGATGAATGAAATCGTGCGTCTCCTGCGAAGGATTTTCAATGGAGTAGAGGTCACACACCACGGGGATTTCAACAGTCTACGGGGATATGAGCTCGCCTTTGAAGTTTCATCCCCTAAAATCTACTTCGGAGTCCGCGGTCCAATGATGCTCAAACTGGCCGGAGAGATAGCGGATGGGGTGATATTCAGCGGCCCCCTAAAATTCATTACTAGAGACGTGAAAATCATGGAAGAAGCAGCTGAAGAAAAGGGCAGAAACCCAGGGGAAATAGACAGGGTCCTCTGGAACCCGTTTATCCTGACTGAAAACTCTGAGGACTTGGACTTGGCTAGGGATGTGGTATCTGTGATACTGGGGAGCATGCCCCACTCTGCTCATGAGTTTCCAGGGGGAGGAAAAATAGATGAGCTCTGTGTTTACGGTAGCAAAAGGGAGATAATGAAAAAGCTGCCTGAGTACGAGGCCCTGGGTTTTCATGAGCTGGTGATAGGTCCACCTTACGGCAGAAATCCAGGGGATGTAGTTGCCTCTTTCGGTGGCATGGGGGAGTAAATGGACTACGGCTTGAACTTCAATGGCGACCAGCCCTTTATTAAGATAAAAAAAGGCGCGCGAATAGCAGAGGACGAAGGGTTCAATTACATATGGATAGGCGAAAACCCCAAGTTCATGCATCCCTTTCCCGTCATAGCTGCCGTCGCTGAGGCAACAAGTAACATAACAATCGGCAGTGGTATAATATCCCCTTTTCTGAACAAGTGCGCGCATATAGGCACCGGCTTCAAGGTACTCACAGAAGCCTACGGTGATAGGTTTGTCATAGGCATAGCCCCAGGGGATAATCTGAGTCTTAAACAGGTAGGCGTTGAAGTTAAGGGTAACAGGATAAAGGAGTGTCTCCAAAGCTTAAAAGCCATGAGATTCAAGGTATTCATAGGTGCCTCTGAGCCCAAACTCCTGGGCAATACTCTCTGCGATGGGGTCCTCTTGAATTATGTGAATCAGGAGTATGTAAGATGGGCCTTGCGCTTCTTTGAGAAGCCTCTATATGCTGCCACTTACAGCCCCTCCTTACTCCTG
>CAZDSM010000090.1:0-2453 GCA_964508205.1 Candidatus Hydrothermarchaeota archaeon
CAACGCAGGAAGGAGACTAATAACTCTACCTTATTAAACTTTGCGCTGATTCTATATGCTTATTTATCCACATCAACCATTTCCGCAACCCCGCGATGTATAAAAGTCTCAGCATTCGCCCGAGGCATGGTAACCAAGTCCTCGGTCTTAAAGGCCCCATATACCCGACCGTCCACGCCGACTATGGAGGGGAGATCCTTCAGCACCCGCACAGTAAGGAACTCCTGTTTTAGACCTTGGGCTGGTTTCCTTTTATCAGGCCACTTCACGGGTTTCTCCTCTTGTACGAGCCTTTCCCCCTGCAGCGTCCTATCCAGCACGGCCTGCCTTTTGCTCTTGAGGAGATCAACTATCTTCCTCAGGACCTCCTCCTCCTCTTTGACGAGATTTTTAGCCTCAACGGCATCACCGGACTTCACGTAGTACAGGGCGTTAGAGACTATCTTACGCTCCCTCGTCTCATAGAGGTCGTTGACGATGTTCTTGATGTTCTCGAACTCAGCCAGCCTCAGAGCAAGGTTGCTCGTATCGCTGTCCTTGGCCTCCTTTATCCCATTAAGAACCCTCCCCAGATATTCCCTCAGTGCCCGATAAAAATCTTTCCCGATGTCCTGTAGATAAGGGCTCATCTTCTCCTTACGCTGAATCTCGCGAAGAGTTTTAACATCCATACAACGAAGTAATGGTCTTGAGAAATAAATAATTTTACATAGGAAAGCTTTAAATTCTTAAGGTAAGATTTTCAGGGGGAGAAGGACTAAAATGGCTGATATAACAGACATAAGGATATACAAAATCGAAAGTACTGGTAACCTAAAGGCATTCGCAACCGTAACCCTTGACGACGCCTTTGCTGTTCATGGTTTAAAGATTATGGAGGGCGACTCTGGCCTATGGATCAGCATGCCCGCCTCAAAGAACAAGAGAGGGGAGTTTAAGGATATATTCCACCCCATCAACAAGGAAGCGAGGGAGGTCCTGATAACTGCGGTCCTCAAGGCCTATGAGAAGGAGGCTTAAGTCGATCTCTCCCCCACAAATTTGGGTATCGCGTCCCTCAGAGGATCGAATCTTTCGATGTTCTTAACCTCCATGCACTTCATGCTCACCGCGGAGTGTAGCGATGAGGGAAGGCGCAGAATTCGCTTCACATCCACGGTTACCTTGCCGTCAAGGACCGAGGAATTGTAAAGGCGGAGCTGCTCCAGGAAGCTCTCCGTACCCTTCTTTTTGAGGATGTTTTTCAGGGTCGTGAAGTCCCCATCCCCGAGTTCGTTGGCTATCAACAGCGCTTTTTCTTTAACTTGCAGCGCCTTCTTGGCGCTTATATTCGGCATCTCAGCAATTTTTTCCTCGGAGAGGCTCTGCATGAACTTAAATGCCCGTTCTTTAAAGACCCTGGGGTAGCCCTTCTTCAACCTCCACTGAACTCCAGAGGGCAATACACTGCCGCCGACGTAGTCCAGTATCTCTCCCCTTACCACGCTATCCTCCCGCATTATTTTCTCGTCCAGCACCCTGATGTGGTAGCCCCTGCCGGAGTACACGTACCTGACTTCCCTCAATCCCAGATCCCCGTGAAGGACATCAGTGGTCATCATAAGGAACTCCTTCGCATCCCTGAGGCAGGTAGTGCAGATCTTTCCCGTGGCGCATCCGCAGCTTTTAACTGGCAAATCCTTGGCGTCTATGTCGAAGACAAGCTCTGCTTTAAGCCAGCCCCCCCTCTTCCCGGGCTCCTCGTACAGGGAAACGCTGGTATAAGCCGCGAAGGGATGCTTTTTTTTAAAAAAAACTTCCAACTGCTCCTCAGAGTTGAAGGTGTTGTACCTGTCCCTCGGTCCATCCCCGTTGTGGTCGAAACCGAACTCCCTCTCCTTGATAGTGGCAAGGATGAAATCAGGAAGGTCCTCCTTGTCCCATTCCTCAGTGTAGTATGCCCTTCTCTCTTCCGGAGAGGCCGCTAAAAAGTTCAAGATCCCCCAGCACCTCATTCAATGACTAAAGCATAGAGAAATTCTAAAGGCTCAGATTTGATGAAGGGTTTGTTAGGACTCGTCGGTTTAGCTGTACTAATTAATACTGACATATCCATCAATTTTTCATTCTTTTTGACAGTCTCAAGAACCACCCAATCGTCCATTTCAGGCATCATAATAGCCCTCGTCATCATCATCGACAATTACCTTCTTCTTACCACAACTTTCTTTACCTTTTTATTATTTATTTTTTTCTCGTTTGGAAAAAATCTTCTTAGTATAATAGCTGAGGGGGTTCTTTATTTCTTTACAATGCGCATCCGGCATGCAAAGCGCCGGTGCTTCTCTTCTTATCTTATCACAGTTTGGCGGAAAATACCAGTTCGACATCCCAGCGTGCTCAAGCCTTGCTTCCCCGCCTAACCCGAAGCCGATGTGGTACAGGATGTTCATCTTTTCCAGGGGCTGATCCGC
>CAZDSM010000091.1:0-2048 GCA_964508205.1 Candidatus Hydrothermarchaeota archaeon
TGGTTTTCAATGTCAGATATAGTACAATAGTCAAAAAATCTTTTTTTATCAATGCTCTTTTTCTTGTCACTAGTTATGTAGAGGATATATAGTTTAGTACCTGAGCCAGAGTACTAAAAGAACCAGTTGAACTATTACCAAAATCACTAGCTTCCTATTGAGGTTTTGTAGCAGATCGAAAAGCCCAACTGAGGGTTTCTTTTTTTTCACTATTTTTTCACCTCCTTCATCTTATGTAAATGCTTGCTTCCTCAGGGGTTAAATTTATCATCTTCCCACCACGGCGTTGTTGGATTCTCATCAACATAGAGAGCCAGCCATTTCGTAGCTCCATTGGAGATAGAGTAAAGCCGTATGAATATTGCCGTGCTCCTGGAGTAATCATATACTTCCATGAAGGTTCCTTTTTCAACCCTAAACTGGCTCACACCGCAGTCGATAATCTCCCCATCGCTAACATGGCAGACTATTTTTTCACCGTTACGTAGAATCGGCTCTAGCTTAGCCTCCACATGCTCCAACACCGCGCTGTATTCTGAGGGGGAAAACTTTGCAGCTCCCGTAGTATACTTACCCTTTCTCCTGATCTTCCCCCCTACTGTACTCTGATTTAATCCTGAGAATAATTCCTCAATGAAAGACATTTTCCTTCCCCGGAAAGTCTCCTTCTTTAATATCAGCTCTGTATTTAAGTAGGGCTCCCCGTATTTCCTCCCGCAGGTTTACGTACTGCCTGACAAATTCCGGCACATAGCGGTCGAATAAACCGAGGAGGTCGTTAATAACCAGAATCTGACCGTCGCAGTGCCTTCCACCCCCTATGCCGATGGTCGGGATGTTGACGCTTTTAGTTATCTTCTCCCCCAGGGACTCTGGGATGCATTCCAGAACCATGGAGAAGGCTCCAGCTTCTTCAAGAGCCCTGGCTTCCCCTAGGATTCTCCTGCCCTCCTCCGCATCCCGCCCCTGGACGCGATACTCCTGGATAGTCTGGGGGGTGAGGCCTAGATGGCTCATTACAGGTATGCCATCTTTTACCAAAGCCCTGACCACATCAGTCTTCATGCCTTCGATTTTAACCCCGTGGGCCCCCGCGGCTAAGAAGTCTTTGGCGTTCTTAAGGGCAATGCTTGGGGTATTGTAGGTATTAGTGGGCATATCGCCGATGATAAGGGTTTTCCTAGCGCCCCTGGCTACTGCTCGGGTATGGTGGAGCATCTCTTCCATGGTAACGGGCAAGGGGCTCTCATAGCCCAGGACGACAACACCCAAGGAATCGCCCACAAGAATGAAGTCGATGCTGGCTTCCTCCACAAGCTTTGCAGTGGGGTAGTCGTAGGCCGTTAGGGCTGCTATCTTTTCCCACCCCTTCTTCTTCATGAGTTCAGCGATTTTTTCGTCCACAAGAAACAGTTGTTTTTAGGGTATTAAGGCTTTTGGATTATTTTTTCGTGCCCTCCTTGAGCTCCAAGGACAGCTTACGGAGATCATTGACTGCTTTTTCACCTTTCTTTGCTATTAGGGCAACGAAGGCGCTGCCCACTACAACGCCCTTAGCTCCCGCCCCTACAACAGCACTTACGTGCTCACGCTTGGAGATGCCAAAGCCCACGGCTAATGGTAGGTCCTTAACGTGTTTTAGGGCCCACTTGGTTTTTTCTATCGTAGCCTCCTGGAGATTCTTCCTCGCTCCAGTCGTGCCCAAGAGAGAGATCAGATACACGAAGCCCCTCGCTTTTTTGAGGATTTTATTAATACGCTCCTCGGTGGTTGTAGGGGCGATCAGAAAGATGAAATCAACTCCGTATCTGTCGCAGTAGTGCAACACATTATCAGCCTCCTCCATGGGCAGGTCAGAGACGAGGAGCCCCTGGACACATACTTCGCGGCACTTCTTCACAAACCGCTCCTCTCCATACTGGAGTATGATATTGTAGTAGGTCATGAATACGAAGGGGGTAGCAATCCCCTTATCCCTAAGCCCCCTCACAATGTTAAAGGCGATATCGGTGTTCATTCCTGCTTTCAGCGCCCGGTCTATGGCAGCC
>CAZDSM010000092.1:0-2560 GCA_964508205.1 Candidatus Hydrothermarchaeota archaeon
CACTTCTTGCAGTGCAGGAAGTCCTCTTCTTTCTTGTACTCAATGTCCTTCTTGCACATGGGACAGGCGAGGATTTCCAGGAGCTTACTGCTGACTGGCATACTTTAGAATCATTCCCTTCCTATATAAATTCTTTCCACCTAGTTTTAATGGATGAAAGGCCCCGGTATTCTCGCATTATTGGCCTTCATCCTCGCCTTTGCCTTGGCCTTTTTGATCTACCCGGTGATGTTGGAGCGCAAAGCATAGGAGCCCTTAGCGGTCGTGCTGGATAACGGCTTAACGGTCATTATCAAAGAGGTTCCCGCTGCTCCCATCGTAGCCACCCGAAAACAAAGATAAAGTCGCTGATTTAATCATTGGGGAATTCGAGAGCATGAAAAAGGGAGCCCCTGAGGAGGAGGTGGAGAAAGCCAAGAAGAAGCTGATAGGGAACTTCAAGCTCGACCACGAGAGCAACAAGGACCAAGCCTTCTACCTTGCGTGGTACGAAATAGTCGGCCTGGGCTACGAGTTCGACGAGGAATATCCAAGCCTAGTTGAGAAAGTTACGCCGAAAGACGTTGCCAGGGTGGCGGAAAAATATTTCAACGACCTGGTGGTTGCAGTAGTGGCCCCTTGATATCTTTGGATAAATCCTCTATAGTATTAACATTAAAAGCAAGGCGCGGATTCTCTAGAACAAGGACTCTTTCAGGACCATCTATATTCTTTCCGTCCACCACATTAACTCCTACTGGCACAAGGTCGTCCATGACCATGGTTGGAGTAAGACCGAGTTTCCCATAAAGCTTCAGGGGTATCATAACAGCCAAAGCCGGCTCTTTCTGCTCCTTGTACTTATTTACTACGTAATCGATGTCCTCGGATTTTAATAACGGCAGATCAGCTGCGACCACAAGAGTCTTTCCGAGGCCAAGGGTTCTGAGAGTATGAACCATGTCCTCCACGTAGCCTCTGCCGGGAGCGATAATAGTTTTCCACTTTTTTTTCTTCAGCAAGGCCTCTGTTTTCCTCGTCCATGGACTCGTGGCAACGATGATGTTGCTGATGCTTTTCGACTGGTCCAGGGCGCGCAGTATGTGCTCGACGAGGGGGCGGCCCCTAAAGTTAGTAAGGGTTTTCTCCCCTGCTGTAAATCTCTCACTCATACCTCCTGCCATAACGAGGGCATAGAGTCTCACAGGAGCACCACCAGCACCAGCATCCTGGTTATTTCGTTCGTCGCCCCAAAAACATCGCCATTAACGCCGCCGATTAATGCCCTGGAGAACCTGGCCATGAGGAATGGAAAGAGGAAAACCGTCAGGAGAATGAAGGGTGTTTTCGTCTGAGCCAGAGGTCCTGCAAGGAGCAGATAAAGGATAAACCCCAGAAGCAAAATCCTCTTCTCTTCCCTTAATGTCAGGACGAAACCACTGCCCATGCCCTTCCAAGTAGGTACTCCGAAAAAGGCAGTTAATAGCATGGAAAACTTGGCTGAGCTCTCAGCGAGGATTAAGGCCGTGATTAAATTCTGACTCTGAGAGAGGGCTAGGTAGGTAATGAGGATAACCATTGCCCCGATACCGAAGGCTCCGGCGCCTATACCTGGGGTGCGCATTACCCTTCGCCTCTGGGCATGGCTTCCTCTAACCAACAAGGCATCGCCAAAATCGAGGAGGCCGTCGAGGTGATGAAAGCCCGTGAGGAGTAGCAGGGCAGAGAGCGCACCAACGCTTGCAATGCTCCAGGGCAAGACCAAAGAGAGAAGCTGACCAGCAAAGCCTGCCGCGAGCCCAAGGATGAGGCCCACCACTGGGAAGAGCCATGCGTTACGGGCTATCTCCCTCAACCTATAATCTCCATCCACAGGTATTATGGTGAGAAATCCCAGGGTGCTCTTAAGCTGCCTCATGATGCACCCCATAACACCAGCGCCATTAAGGCAGCAGCTATTGTGGTAGAGAGGTTCACCAGTCTCATAGCTCGGTAGATATGCTTTATCCCAAGACCCTCGTGGTTGTCACCGATCCTGTAGTAACCTATTTTCTCCAGTTGGACTCCAAGAGCACCGGCAACCGTAGCTATGGGATGCCCGGAGTTGGGGCTAAGGGTGTTACCCTTGTCCCTACGATACACAGCAATAGCCTTTCTCCAGTTCTCGCCTAAGAGGATGGAAGAAGCTATCAGCAGCCCAGCACCGAGCCTAGCAGGTATGTAGTTGAGCAGGTCGTCCATGCGCGCGGACAAGAAGCCCAGATTACTCAGATCCTTTTTTTTGTATCCCACCATGGAGTCCAGGGTGTTCGTGGCGCGATAGAAGGCTGCCGCGGCTATGCCATAGGGTAAGCCGAAGGCCAAACCGAAAAGGGCGTAGTAGAATAAAGGCGCGAGGATTCCGTCGACGCTGCTCTCCCCTATGGACTCGACGGCGGCAGAAGCAACGTGCCTCTCGCTCAATGAGGTGGTGTCCCTTCCAACCAGGGAAACCACGGCTTTCCTCGCAGCCCTCAGGTCGCCACTCATCAAAAGGACACCAACCGGGTTGGCGTGATCCCATAATCACCGCCAGCTGAGC
>CAZDSM010000093.1:0-1929 GCA_964508205.1 Candidatus Hydrothermarchaeota archaeon
GGTGTTGAGATAAATTTAGGGCGCTATGCCCGTGTTAAGGGCTCAGGTGGTGAATTAAAAACGCCCCCTAGGGCCATAGACTGCGAAAACTCGGGTACGACTATAAGACTCGTTTCAGGTATAGCATCCCTGGATGGAGAGGTAACCTTGACAGGGGATTCCTCTCTTCGAAGGAGGCCGATGCAACCCTTGCTTGACGCCCTAGGGCAGCTCGGAGTAAAGGCTTATTCATCGAGGGGCAACGGCGCCCCACCCATCGTCGTAGAAGGCGATACTCTTCGAGGAGGGCGGGCTGAGTTAAGAGGCGACGTAAGCTCCCAATTTATCTCTTCCCTCCTCATCGTCTCCCCCTATGCCGAGGATAACGTGGAAGTAGCTTTAACCACCCCCCTCATGTCCAAACCCTACATAGACATCACCCTCGACGTAATGGAGGGCTATGGCATAGGGGTTGTAAATAGGGGCTACCGCAGTTTCGAGAATGTCGCTGGGAGGAAGTACAGGGGGAGGAAATACAAGATAGAAGGGGATTACACCAACGCCTCATATTTCTTGGCCCTCGCAGCCCTTACCGATTCAGATATCGCCGTCAATGGCCTTAGGAGGAATTCGAAGCAGGGGGACAGGGCGATGCTGAGAATATTGGGTAAGATGGGAGCGAAGGTGGAGGTGTGGGATGATGGGGCCCGGGTTAAGGGCAAGGGGCTGAGAGGAATCGAAGTAGATCTGAGGGATTCTCCGGACCTCGTGCCGACCGTCGCTGCTCTAGCATGCAAGGCCAGGGGTACTACGGTTATTAAAAACGTGGAGCACGCGAGGCATAAGGAAAGCGATAGGCTTGCCACCTGTGCAAGGGAGTTCAGGAAATTCGGAGCTGAGATAATCGAGAAATGGGACGGTCTGGTGATAAAGGGGACCCCAAAGCTCAAGGGAGCCTTGGTTGAATCTTATGGCGACCATAGATTAGCCATGGCGCTGAGCATCATGGGGCTGACCGCTGATGGTACTACGGCCATTAAAGGAGCAGAGTGCGCAGGGATATCCTACCCGGGATTCTTCGAGGTCTTGAACTCCCTAATATAACATGTGCTCTGAATGGGCATAATCCTAAATTTTAAATATCTATGTACGGATATAAATATCTGCATCGAATCTGGGGAAGGGATATGGCTATATTAGCGACAATGAAAAGATATAGTGTAAAGAAGTCAATGACCCATTATAAGGGGTTCAAAGGCTTAAACGTGGAAGTAATATACCCTATTGACTAAAGAAGGTGAAAAAGATTAATGCCTTGCTCGTAGTGGTAACGGGTTTGCCGGCTACTGGGAAGAGCACAATAGCCAGGAACCTTGCTAAAAGGTTACACGGGACCTTTTTAAGCACTGACCTGATTCGCAAGGAGCTCCTCTACAGACCGAGATACACGAAGGAGGAAAAGGAGCTGATATATGCGATCATGCTCCTAGTTGCCAGGTATCTATTACTGTCAGGCGTAACTGTGATCCTGGACGGAACCTTCTACAAGAGGAGTCTTAGGAAAAGGGTCTACGCGGTAGCAGCCAGGACTAAAAGCAATTTGAAAATTATCGAAAGCGCTTGCCCAGAGCACGTGATTAGGCGTAGAATGAAGAGGCGGGCGAGGAGAAAAAGAAACCTCTCGGACGCGGATTACGACGTGTACAAAAAAGTCGCTGCCCAGTTCGAGCCCATACACAGGAAGCACATCGTTGTGGATACGAGCATGTTTCTCAGACAAAACCTAGAGGATATAGTGCATAAGATCAGAAAAGATAGGGATTAAACTGCTGCTGGAAGAGCTCCTTAGCGTACTGATAAGCGAGGTTGTAGTACTTCTTCGCCAGTTTAGTTGCTTTTTTCTTCTCCTTCTCATCCAAGCTAGGGTCTCCGAGCTTAAAACCTATTACT
>CAZDSM010000094.1:0-1623 GCA_964508205.1 Candidatus Hydrothermarchaeota archaeon
TTCGTTCAGGAGCTTCCGTCTGAGGACGCCGCAGTAGGTGCAGGCCTTGTTCTTGCCCACCTTCACGGCCTCATCTAGAGCGAATCCGTAGCGCTTCTCGACGGATACTGTGCTGAGGGGGATTTTCCTGGCAGAGCAGAAGGCCTCAGCTGCTGCTAGGGTTTCCTTTCGGTAGGCTTTGATACCCTCATCCACGGCTATAGCATGGAGTCCAAGGGCGAGTCGCTCCCTCATTTTACTCAACAAGTAGAGCGTAGTTAGGCTGTCCTTTCCACCGCTCAGCCCCACGGCTACAACATCCCCTCTCTCAATCATTTTCCCACCCGATAGGGTTCGCCTAACCTTAGCCTCGAAATAACTTAAAAAATGCTCCTCGCAGAACCTCTGACCGCTGTAGCGCCTCGAGTAAACTGCCCTCTCAGCGCATTTGTCGCAGCTGAGCACTTTAACCACCAGATATCGTCTTAATTATCTCTATATCATCCCCCTCCTTTATTTTCTCCTCTTCCACGCATATCTCCCCGTTTTTTCTGACTAGGACTGTCTCTCGGTTTATCCCGAGGCTCTGGAGCAAGTGCATCACTGTAGAGCTACTCCCAGCCTTTATCGTCCTCTCTTTTCCATCTAAAACCAGCTTAATCCGCATGCCAACCAAATTAAAAATGACGTTGGCAACAAATTAAAATTAACTTGAAGACTTCGTGGAGTATTTGATTATGGGCGCCCCCCAGACCTTGGAGTTGGGCACGGTTATCATGTCACCCTCCTGGGTTGCAAGTATCGTGGCTATTATGTTTATCTCCTTGACGGTTCCCCTGACTTTGGCTGCGGAAATCTCATCCCCCACCCTGAAGGGGCGGTAGAATAGCAGCAGCATCCCGGCAGCGAAGTTGGAGAGGGTGCCCTTCACCGCGAAGCCGATGACAAATCCAGCGATACCTAGTCCTGCTATGATGGGCTGGATGTTCAGTCCCAGGGTGCTCAGGGCCGTGATGATGGCGAAAGCGTAGATGACATACTTAGCACCTCTGCGAAGGAACTTCCCGATGGTTACATCCACCTTCGAGCGGATGAAGCCCTCCTTGATTATGCGGTTAACGAGCCTCGCGAAGATTCTGCCAGCTATAAGAATTACCACTGCGGCTAAAATTTTGGTCCCGTATGTAATCAACAAGTTAAGGTAATGTGCCGCCATTTCAAGTCCATCTTCTCCTTTTAATCTTATATACCTTCTCACTGCATTGAGATGTCATTACAACCTTGGATATTGTGAGGGCATAACCCAAGATATACGACGAGTTCATCAAGCAATGGATCGAGGCCGATTGAACTGATTGAATGTCGATTGGGCATGACAGCTACTTGAAACAAATTCCACTTATTCCACAGGACCCAGAGGAAGTCATGGTGGTATAATGGAAAAGAATTTATCTTATGATTACCAATCAACATATTGCGGGTTTGAATCGAGTGACCAAGGCGGTTTGTTTCGGCAAACCGGTGCGGACGACGGGCTTCTCTCTTCGGAGAGGAATTCGTTTGAAAGGGAACGGCTCGTAATCTTCGGGTTGCGAAACGCGAACTTTCGGCTCGGCTTGGACCTGCACTTCATTTTACAGTTTT
>CAZDSM010000095.1:0-2078 GCA_964508205.1 Candidatus Hydrothermarchaeota archaeon
TTGTATTTCTCGACACAGCGGTATGTAGAGGCCAAGTCAAGGAGTTTGCTACCTGTGTAGCGCGTTCTGCAACCACCATAAGTCATAGGGACTGCGTAAGTTATGACAGTCGCCAAGGGCTCGAATCGCATCCTCCTTAAGTTCCCCTCTATCATGTCATGGCACATCTCAACGAAATTGCCCTTTAACACTGGCAGGAGGTTCATAATCTCAGGATCGCCTGGGCGGCTATTGACCTCGAAGACCTTCACCCCATCCTTTGCGCATGTGTAGGCCATGTACAGGGGTATTCCGCGCAAACCTGGATTACTTCCGCTGCCCTTGAGCTCCTTGAAAATACGGTGAGCGATTTTAAGTCCTGTTTCCCAATCGCTGGATGACATGAAGGGTAGCTCATTGTCTATGTCCTTGTAGCACCCCATGCCCCCAGTATTTGGACCCATGTCTCCGTCGAAGGCGAGCTTGTAGTCCCTTACACAAGGAGTCTCAATGAGAGATTTGCCATCGGAAAAGCACTGTAGACTGAACTCTTCACCATCGATTTTCTCTTCCACCAATACAGTTCCTCCGGCGAAATTTGCTTTGAATAGGGAGTAAAGCTCCTCCCGGGTGTTGAAGTGATCCCCCCATACTCCAACGCCCTTGCCAGTGGCGGGCTTGTCTGGCTTCACGGCCACCTCATTGTTAAGCTCGTCCAGCCAGGGCCAGAGGTCCTTCTTCACCTGGGACTCATCATCGTAATCCCTGGGGTCGAATGCCTTGAACCGCGGATTAGCCTCAGGAGCGCACTTCTCAAGCAACCATCGCTGAGCCACTTTACTGCCCTCGATGGCGTATTCCTTCGTGGGGCATATCATGGGTATGCCGAGCTCTTCTTCTATCCTGTCCCGTACGCCGGCGATTATAGGACCTTCGGGGCCGACTATGCCAAAGTCTATCTCAGCTATATGCTTCTCCGCGAACCTGAGGATGTTCTCAACCTCCAGACCGAGGGTAATATCCCTAGAGTGCTCAAGGATGAAGGGGTTTCTCTGCTTATCCGCGTCGTATATCTCGACCTTGTAGCCCTCGCTTCTCACAAGGGCATCTGCTATGCAGGCTGCTCTGGAGCCGTAGCTTACAAGCAGCACCCCTATCTTCATCTCATTAACTCCTAGTCGAGTAGAACAGGTTTACCTCGATGATTATTAAAGCTATGCCCACGCCGAGGACAATTACGTGGAAGATTATCAGGTAGCCCACTAGGAGGTAGGCAATGGTTTTTAAATTCGATGTTATCCCAGACAAGGCGTGGATGTTCTCGATGGACTCCTTCAACGCGATGGAGACGCTCGATATAAAGCCCCCGAGGGGCTCCTTCATGCCCTCAAAGTTTTTCCTGGTCTGATTTAGGTTCTCTCCGACATCCCTGAACTCGATGGAGGATTCACCGAGGCTCGAGGAGGTCCTGTTGAGGCTTCGAGAGGTGTCTTCTAGGTTATCGGCAGTGTTGCTGAGCTTTTCCCCGGAGGCCTCGATTTTCTCCGCGGCGCTAGTTAGCTTGTCAACAGAAGCGACGAAATCAGATTTAGAGGGCAATGATGAGCCGTTGAACTCATACGCATCTGCCCAATCTTCCAGGCCCTGAGCAGCGAAGCTCATGTATACGCCGGCGTCCTTGTTAAGAGTGGAAGCTGACCGCAAGTTATCCGCGGCCGTGGACATGTTCTTTGAAGCAGTGCTAACGTCAGCCGATGCTTCATCCACCTTGTCCCCCGCTTCGCTAACCGAGTCCGAAGCGTTGACCAGATAAGAGCTAACTTCGTCGATGGAGGTCTCTACTTTCTGCTTCTCCTTCTCCAACTCCAAGCTTATCTCGGATATGGAGGTAGTTACCACCTCAGGGGATATACTGCTGAAATCGTAATCATACACGACTTTAAGGGCATATAGCCCGCCGAAGGTGCCTGTAAGCCCAACGAGTACTAGGGATATTCCAAGAACTTTCAATACCGCCGAAGGCATGTCAGTCATTCCTTCACCTCACAGCAATTCACGGGAGGTTGTCAAGGGCAGCAGGGTAATGCCCTGACTCGCGA
>CAZDSM010000096.1:0-1696 GCA_964508205.1 Candidatus Hydrothermarchaeota archaeon
GCCAAAATGCTGTCCGCCTCCCCCATCCTCGTAGGGGACAGGACGAGGGCATCCGAAATGAAGGAGGGCATGGTTTATGATAGGTTCGGGGTGCCGGCAGTCACCCCCACTACCCTGGAGGACATGGTCGTGAGGAACATCCTGCCAATGATATTCTCCTCCAGAGGGGGGCACTACGTCCAAATCGATGGGTCCATATTAAAGAAGACCCGCCTGGAAAGACACATGTCTAAGGGAGAGGTGGGAGATAACATCGGCGTTTCCAGGAGGATGATATACAATTACGAGGAAGAAAACGCATGCGCGACCTTTGAAACCGCATTGAGGCTGGAGGAATTTCTGGACGAATCCATAGTGAAGCCCCTAGTCATTCTCAATATTCCTGGGGGAATACGCGACGATAAACCGCGTTTCACCAGTAAACTTGATAGGGAGATCCTCAGCAGGCTTTCAGAAATAGGATTTCAAGTTTATCCCATTAAAAAAGCCCCTTTCAATGCCCTTACCATTGAGGAGGGGAAGGTAATGCTTACCAATATCAGCCGAGAAAAACTGAGGATTCTATTGAAAAGGGCCAGGATCCTTAAGAGCATCTCCGACACCACCAAGACCTCCGCGTTTTTTGTGTTAGATTCAGGGGGCAGGAAGGAGAGCTTAGAAGGAGTCCCGATAGTATACAAGGTAGAGCTCAACGAGATGGAGGAATCAGAAGAACTAGTCGAGATGCTGGAAGAGCGGGCAGGGGGGAATCGACTCAAATTCAAAAAATAAATGTGTGGGATTTGCGGTGGATTCAATGTTGATGCATTGCGCATGCTAGCGATGATGAGGCATCGGGGGCCGGATGATAAGGAAGTCTTCAAGGAGGGGGAGGCCTCCCTTGGGCACAATCTCCTGAGCATCGTTGGCACAGGGAGGCAGCCTCTTTACGGCTGTGGGGAGGGGTTTGTAGTGGTTTGCAACGGCGAGATTTACAATTATCGGGAGGTAGCTGGGAAGCTTAATGGACACGCATTTCAAACAACCACTGATAACGAGGTCATCGTTCATCTCATCGAGGATAATTACTCTGGCAGTTTAGTTGAGGCAGTTAAAAGATGCTTGGCGCACTTAGACGGTGATTACGCCTTCGCTGTTTACTATCAGGGAAGTGTAGTATTGGCTAGGGACCCCATAGGCGTAAAACCCCTTTACATCGGCAGGGAATGCTTTGCCTCTGAAAGAAAGCCCCTGTGGAGCATAGGCAGAGAAGCCGCAGCCCTTAAACCCGGAAGAGTAATCTCCCTAGGAGGGAAACTCGAGGAAGGGATCGACTTCCGCTCCTTCAGGAGAAAGGTTAAAAAACCTGTGGAAGAACTTTGCGATGCCTTAACCGCAGCAGTCGAAAAACGAACCAGAGATGTAAAAGTCGGTCTGCTGTTCTCAGGGGGGCTTGACAGTTCATTGCTCGCCAAGATAGTTGAGGAATTGGGTAGGGAGGCCGTCTTGTACACAGTAGGCCTAAATGGGTGCCGGGACTTCGAGCACGCTGAAAATACTTCAGATGTCTTTAGTTCGGAGTTGAAATGTAGGGTGATAAAGGAGGAGGATCTAGCTGATTACGCCAGGAAGGTCGTCTATGCAATTGAGGAATACAACCCAATGAAGGTGAGCGTTGGTATACCCCTTTATGCGGCATGCGAGGCCGCTAAGAAGG
>CAZDSM010000097.1:0-2712 GCA_964508205.1 Candidatus Hydrothermarchaeota archaeon
TCCTCCCTGGAAGGCAAAACACCGGCGTAGTAAACCGGCTCAGTATAACTCCTCTTAAGCTCTTTGAGCAGAACCCCGACTGCACCTCCGGTACCCCCTCCAAGGCCTGAGATTACCAGGTAGCAGTCTACACCCTTCCCAATGGAGTCCAGCCTTTCCACTATCCTGTGGGTTTCTCCCTCAATTACCTCCCTGCCCAGCCCCAGGTTCTTCCCTAACCCGTTGCCGTCCAGCAAAGCTTCCCCAAGGAGAATGCGGTACTTGTGCCTGTGATGATACAGCTCGCTCCTGTCCGTGTCCAGGAGAACACCGGTAAAGTTCTCCTTAGCAAAAAACAGGCTGGCTATCCTGCAGCCAGCTCTGCCCAGACCTAGAATTAGGGGCTTCAATTACATCATCCAAGTTCTTCTCTTCTTCTCATGAATAAGAGCAACAAACCCGCTATGACTATAACCACAATCCCAATCAGACCGTACTTCACGAGACTGCTCTTGGTGTCCTTGGTTACCTTGAGGGTACCAGCCTCGAAGACGACTTCATCCAGTATTTTTATAGCGCTTTCCGCAGTGCTTTTAGCTAATTCGATGTCCTCTTTTTCGTAAAGAGCTTCTGCGGTGCTCAGGAGGTCCTCAATGTTCTTTAGTTTAGCCTCCAGGGATGCTGTGTTAATGCCGGTGGCCTTTAAATCTCCCACGGATTTTTCCGCGGTCTCCAGCTTTCTCTTAGCGCTGTCGATGGCTTCCACGGCCCCGCTGATCACAATATTCGAGACGGTTATCATTAATTTGCCCTCTTCCTGATACATGCCTTTCTCCCCCTTGTACTTCACGTATGTTTTAACATCCAGAAGAACAACCTTGGTCTTCTTCGCAACCTCTGGGGTGAAACCCTTGGACAAGATAATCTCTACTTCTTCTACGCCCTCGGAAGGGAGGGTTATTTCGAACTCCGATTCGCCTAGGCGATCCACCATTTGACCGTTAATGATTACTTCAACCCTAGGACTGACAACGCTGGTTGAGATATTGAGCCTTGCTTCTTCTGGCAAAGGCGTGGTGCCGTTTAAGATAAGGCGAGCATTAACTAACTGCCCGATTTTTGCTGTACCTAAAGGATTGACTTCTTCGTATGTGACCTTGAGGTAATTTGGCACGATTGCATAGCCTGTACCGACTCCTAAAATCAGAACCGCAAGGGTTACGTAAATCGCTACCTTCATCTTTAACCTCCTATATGGGATTTATGTCCTCGAGCAGACTCTGCAGCTCCGAGGCGACCTCCCTTTTCTGAACCTCGACGGCGAGCCGCTTTTCGAGGCCTTTCATCCCCGTTATAATTCCATCGCAACGGATGACCTTCGAGTTCAAGGGGCGCCTGTAATTGTAGGTCAGCTTAGCTCCGAATTTTTCCTTAATCCAATCTTCAGCGAGTCCCTGCCCATAAATCTTTCTCCGGTCTCCGTAGACAATTAAAAATAGGGATTCAAAGGTTTTCCCAAGCCGTATGTACAGATGGTTCCTCAGTAAATCCCTTATCAAGTCCTTAAGGGCCGTGGGCTCGGCCTTGACCTCCATCGATGCGACGGATGATGTCTTCCCGTTGACTAATTTGAAAACCGTACTGGGCTTTACTGAGCTTAGGAAGTTGAATACCGCCTCGTCCAATGCTTGATAGGCATTGGTTATCACCTCCCCCATGCTCGTTAAGGCGTTGTTGTCGAGGATTATGACACCATCCGCAGCCTTCACAGCCTCAGAGAAACCGTCCTTGGCGTTTTTGGAGTAGAGGGCCCCCTCACCCCTCGACGGGAGGAAATATACCCCTATAACAGGAATACGGTAGATCTCCTTTATTTTCTCTGCGAGAACTGGGAAACCCCCTGTGCCAGTACCCCCTCCGAGGCCTGCTATGAGGAAGATAACATCAGCCTTCTTAAAACCTGCCTTGGTTAGGACGTTCATTGCCAACTCGTATTCCTCGGTGAGGATTTTATTACCGAGGGTGATGTCGCTTCCGGCGCCGTGGCCCTTGGTCCTGTGTTTCCCGATCAACACCATGTTCTTTATAGGGATGGATATGAGCTTCTCAAGAGCATCGGACGTATCTATCGCGACGCCTCTGACGGGCTCATCACCCGATGCCGAGATCCTACTTATGAGACTGCCTAATACGCCCTTCCTATAGAAGAGCTCGATTACCCTGCAACCCGCTCCTCCAAGGCCTACGAGAAAGAGCATCCCACGCACCTATTTCTCCAGATTCTCAATCTCGCCGAGAAGATACTCCAGATCCCTCTCCCTCTTGGGCTCCTTCCCAACGCGCTCTTGAACGTACTTCGCGCGCTGAAGCATGCCCACAACCCTGGGCGCGCTAGCGATGCCAGCGAGGAGCACTACACAGCCGACATAGTTACTCGTGGGCAAGGGATAATCCCCGCCCCTAACCTCTGTACCAGCGATGGTGTTCTCAAGCCACTGCCTGCCTTTTTCAATTCCCTTCCTGTCCAGCTGCTCAGGGGGACCCGCGATGATTATCAATGCCTTGCTCGCTGACTTGGGATCGCATGGTAAGAGGAGCCGTCCCTTAACAGAGCGCTTCACCACTGAAACAATCCTCGATGCCTTGCCTATCTCGTACTGCTCCTTCCTGAGGAGCTTGGAAAACATGCCTTCCTTCTTCACACCCTCCGAGGCATAGCCGAGGCTACATATA
>CAZDSM010000098.1:0-7774 GCA_964508205.1 Candidatus Hydrothermarchaeota archaeon
CGTTCTCCAACAGTGTGTCAAAAATCCCGTTTATAGAACTTCTAAGGTCCATTTAAACTCTCCTATCCCTCTAGTACCTACATTTCCACTGGAACATCATGATAAAAATATCATTATTTTTTGTGTGAAGATTGATGTGTGAGTCAATCATTAGCAAAAGGTTATATATAATTCTTTTTGTCTGCTTGCTCATAACTTCCATTGGAATTAAAAAAATTATTTTCTTTTGGATAGTACAAGTTTACCGCAATTTTTGCTTACCGGGACCGATTCCCCTCGACGTGAGGGAGGGGGGAATATTTCGTTTGGAAGCTGTTTGTTTATTTGAAGATCTTCTATAGATGCATTAAATTTAAATACTTTAAGTTCTTAAGTCTAGATGAATATTTTTTTAATTGTAATTTAAATCTAATAATTCATTTTTTTTATTCCAATGGAAATATAGGGGTCTCTCTCCAGGCTAAGTTTCTAGGGCGTTCAAAAATTTTTTCGGGCAATCTAAGTCCTTTTTAACGGGATTAAAAGGCATTAAAGTCAAAAGTAAGAAAGAAGCCACGTAATTCATGATATCTCAACGATAAGGTAAAATAATCTATTTACAACTTCTTACGATTCTCATAAACAAGGTTTATTTTTTCAATCAACTTCTAAATGACATCCTTCAATTTTTTTGTTGATAAGTTTTTTTTTTCAAATTAGCGTAATAAACATCGCCCGAGTTTCTCCTCTCTCTCTATGTCACAATTGAGGAGGATTTTTTCCCTCAATTTGTTTTTGGCATCAGTGGATAAATTCGGAGCAGCGGCATATCCCTCAATCTTTTGAAGAATTCTCATCATACCATAACTTAATGATTGCTCCTTGATTCTCTAAATTATTCAAGCATTTATAAAGTATTTTTCCTTGAGGGGGGGATTATCTTTGGACAGGGTAGCTTAAAGCTCGTCGACAGATATTAAGGTAAATAATTTAATCAGGACCTGTATTTGCATCGCTCATTTTAAAATTTAATTGTCTCCAGTTCGCTGGCGACATTCCATATAATCGTTCTGGCGTGCATGGGCAAGTTTCTATCGTTGCTTATCTCATCGAGGATGTATTGGGCAGTGCTCACTCTTACACCCATATCCTCTTTTTCATTTAGGAGTGTATTCTTCGCCTCCTCCGCGGATCTCCTAATATTCCTCGGGATTGAAGCGTCCTCTATAACCTGATTCAGCACTTCAACAATGGCTACGATTTTTTCACTGGTGGTCATGGCAATAAATCCATCAATAATATAAAGTAATCAGACATTATAATAAAAGCTTATCGTGATAAATTTTTTTAATAATACCTGATAAAGTAGTTAAACATGGGAAGAGAGTCAGATGATAAAATCAAGGCCATGGCAGAGCTGTTTCTATCCAAAACGACGATGCTCCAGTATCCGTGCTCCGACTGTGGGTCGCCCCTCTTCAAAAAGGATAAGAAAGTAGTTTGCCTCAAATGCGGGGGAGTTGAAGACAAAGAAAGCCGGGCCCGAGAAGGAAGAATCCCGATCAGAGAGGCAGGGCCTATCAAGATTGAAGGGCAGGCGGGTGTGCATCAAGACGGGGAGCGACGTATATCGGGGCGTATGCGAAGACATATATACTAAAAGCTTAACCGATAATTGTCCAGATACCCTGGTAAAGGTAGAAAAACTAAAGTTATATGGCAGAACCAGCGAGGAGGAATGGACCCCCTTTCGGACCTGCTCTATATCCAGGGCAATAAAATAGACGCTGTATGGTTGCATGAGAAAAAGGAGGAGAAATAGTGCAGATAAAAGAGCTAAAAACAGGGCAAAAAAGCGTAGACATAGAAGTTGACGTCAGCAGTATAGGTGAGGTAAGGGAATTTAATAAGTACGGCAAGCAGGGCAGAGTTGCCACGGCAGTAGTAAAGGACGACTCGGGGGAGATTAACCTAACCCTGTGGAACGAGGATATAGACACGGTTCAGGAAGGCTCGAAAATCAAAATTGAAAACGGGTATGTGAACGAGTTCCAAGGTGCGCCCCAGCTGACAGCCGGGAAGTACGGGAAGCTTATAGTTCTAGAGTAATTCCTCGAATTTTAGGTTCCCCCCTAACAAGTCCGTTAGGGTTTTTTCCAATTTTTTGATTTTAACTCTCACCTGATCTGTGGAATCTCTCTCTCTAATCGTCACTGTTTTGTCCTTCGAATCGAAATCCACGGTAACAGCGTAGGGAACGCCTATCTCATCGGCCCTCGCGTATCTCCTGCCAATGGAGCCGTCCTCATCATAAGTCGTGGTTAGCCCGGCTTTTTTAAGGTTGTCAAAAATTTCTGATGCAACTCTTGGAAGCGCCTCTTTGGATACTAGGGGGAAAACAGCAACTTGTACAGGTGCAAGGGAGTTCTCCAGCTTTAGGTAACTCCTCTCACCTTCCTCGCTATAAGCCGACTCAAGGACGCAATAAATAATCCTGTCAATGCCGTAGGATGGCTCTATGACGTGGGGGATTATTTTTTCCCCAGTTACTGTTTTTTTTTCTTCTTTTAAAGTTAGCTCGGTTTTATCTAGGCGGATTTTTTTCCCAGCAACGTCGAATTCAACATATCCGTGTTCAATGAAAAAGTCCCGTTCCTTTGAACCGAAGGAGGCAGTGGCTTTTAAAATAACCTCAGCTTTGCCTTTATACTTCGGGCCTATTACCCCCATATCAAGGCTAAATTTTGACTCTACTTTTTGTTTTGATTCGTCGTATTGAATAAATGCTGTAAGGTCAGCGCCACTCATCTTTTTATGGGACTTCAAATCGTAATCCATCCTATCGGCGATGCCCACGACTTCAATCCAGCTGAAGCGCTTTGTCTCTACCTCTGCGTCCCAGCAGTCCGCCGCATAATGGGCCATCTCAGTCTTGAGGTGCTGCCGGAAGCGTATTTTTTCTTTTGGAATGCCAACGTCAATTAGAAAGTTTCTGACCAGTACTAAATGATAAGTAAGGAGCTGGTTGGCGATTATCCCCTTGTCGACAGCTTTACCAGCGGAAACAAGGCCGTTCTTTCCGTCATGAGGTACGAGGGCGAGTTTTACTCCTGCGACCCGTGGAAAGTTCGGATGCGTCTTTTCCGTAGGGTTGACAAAGATCTCCACCTCCGCCTGGTTGAACTCCCTGAGCCTGATGACGCCCTGTCTCGGCGATATCTCGTTCCTGTAAGCCCTACCCAATTGCGCAACCCCGAAGGGGAGCGTCTTCCTGTAGAACTCGTAGAGCCTGTTGTAAAGGAGGAACATCCCCTGAGCCGTCTCTGGGCGTAGGTACCCTATCTTCCCGCTCCCAGGACCGATATGGGTCTTGAACATGAGGTTATAGCTCCAGACCTCACTCAGCTTGCCGTTGCACCCAGGGCAGCGAACCTCTTTCTCCTCAATCAGACCATCCAATTCTTTAAAGGAGAGCCCATCAGTTTTAACCCCAGTAATCTCTTTAATCAGCTCGTTGGCGCGGTAAACCTCCTTACACTTAGTGCACTCCACCATGGGGTCCACAAAGCTCTTCACGTGCCCAGAGGCTATGAAGACCTCCTCAGGACTCACCGACGGAGAGAAGATCTCAAGGAAACCCTCCCTCGTGCAGTAGTACCCCCGCCACTTGTCCTCTAGCCTCTTCTTTAAAGTAGCGCCTAGGGGTCCATAGTCATAAAATCCGCTAACACCCCCATAAATTTCATAGCTCGGCCAGAGAAAGCCCCTCCTCAAGGCGAGTTCCATTACCTTTTCTATCTTGTCCATGAGGCTTTCACCTGAAGATATAAAATCACAGGGTCCTAAGGAGGTCTACGTCCCTTACAACGCCTATCATGTTGCCTTCAGCGTCTATGATGGGAATATGCTCGACCCTGTTCTTCGCCATCTTCCTAGCGCAATCAGAGATGGGCGTCTTCTTCGTGGCGGTGATGACATCTTTAATCATGACTTCGTTCACCTTTTTATCTTGTATCTCAAGCCTCTTCTTTGTAATGTAAATCACGTTCTTGCTATCCCAGCCCCATTTCTCCCCTTCGCTGCTCCCGCTCATCTCGGATTTTTTCGTAGACTCCTTGAGCTGAGCCCCTTTCAGCAGATCCATGTCCGAAATCATCCCAGAAAGTCGGCCGTCGGAGTCCAGTACGGGAACAGCCCTGTGTTTGGAGAGCCTCAGGATCTCGAAGGCCACCTTCAGGGGGGTCTCCTCCCATATCGCGGTGATGTTGGAGCTAACCAACTTCTTGACAGGCTCTTTGACCCCCATTTTTCCAACAGCACGCCAGACGATATCGCTCACGGTCATTATGCCGATGAGCTGGCTATTCTCGACCACCGGAAGCCTGCGAAAATCCGCATTTAGGAAGATGTCAGCCGCTTTTTTAACATCCTCGTCCCGGGCGATAGTCACAACGTCCGGGGTCATGAGTAGAGCGAGCTGGTTTTCCTCGGGATTCCTTGAAAAATCCTCCCTCGTGACTATTCCAAGGAGCTCCTTCGTTCCGCGCTTAACTACTGGCAAACCGGAGACGCCTGTCTTGACGATCAGTTCCAGAGCTTCTGAAGCGCTGCCAGGTACCTCGGCGTATACTGTATCTCCCGTCATTATCTCCTTTACTTTCATGCTGAAAACCTCCAAAAAGACCTGTTTACCTTAAGCGCAGGATGTGTTCTCCTTTGACTATGCCTCTAATATCCCCGGCTTCATATCTGTGCATTATAGCTACTACTGGGTCGTATAAATATTTTCTCCTCCTCAGTATAATAAAGTTAGCCTCCTTCCCCTCCTCTATTGCGTTGCTGTCTAGCCCCAGGATTTTCCTGCCGTTGAGGGTAGCTGCCCTGAGCACGTCCCTCCCGCTGATGGTGGGATCCCTGCTAAGGCCCCTGGCAATTTTGAAGGCGAACTCCATCTCCCTAAACATGTTCAGAGAGTTAATCATAACATTATCCGTGCCCAGGGCTACGAGGTTCGACTCCATGAGTTCTTTAATCCTAGGCATGCCAGCGCCGAGCACAGCGTTAGCCCTGGGGCAGAGCACCAGGGGGATATTGGATTCCTGAATTACCTGGAGGCCGTCCTCCCCGGGGTTGGTAAGATGGACCATAAAGCTCGGCTTCAGCTTCACTGCAGCCTCCACATCCTCTTCCACTTCTGCGACGTGAATTCCTAGGAGCTTCCCCTCTTTCTTAACAGCTCTGGTTATACCCTTCATCTCATTGAGGGAATAATCAGCGATGCCGCTAATTCCGATACCATGGCAAACCTTCAGCAGGGCATGGATATCGTCGTCGTTTGGCCTCCCCAGTATCACGGCGTCTAGGAGATTATTCAGAGAAGAGCGCAGGAGTTCAACCCCCTCAATGCCACTCTCCCTGAAGTCGCAAAAAGCGGTTGTACCATAATCTAGGAGCTCCCTCGCCGCCCAGCGCATACCCGAGGACAGTTCCCGCTTTTTAGCCTTCAGCACTGAGAATTTAAGGCCCTTGGGGCCTACCCGTTTTTCAATGCCCTCGTAGACTCCCAGATCCTGGGCAACCGCGTCGCCCAAGTGGGTGTGGGCGTTGGTAAAGGCAGGGAAAACTATCCCCCTTTTCAGGTCAGTCGCCCTTTTGATGGGGCACCTGCCCTCGCCGACCTCCTTTATCCTCCCGTCTTCTACGACGACATATCCCTTGACGGCCTCTAATTCCTCGCCACAAAGCAAAATCGCATTTTTAAAAGACGTCATTTTTTTTTGCAGGCGCAGGGGCTCTCTTTACAATATCTACAATAACCCGGGTATTTATCCATCAGTGCTTCCTCCATGTCGATGCCTAGGACATTAGCCAGGGACATGGTCCAGGCGATTATGTCTGCGAGTTCCTCTTCCATAGCGCCCCCATCCCTTTTCCTCAGGGCTTCTGAGAGCTCACCAACCTCTTCCACGAGCCAGAGGAGGGTTCTCTCAGCCCCCCGGTTACTGTCTTTATCAAGGTACAGCTCCCTCATTAAGGCCTGGAATTTGCGCACCTGCATATTCATCGATTTACTAAGGCACAACTTATATATCTGTGGCGGCTGGACTTTTCCGGATATGAAGAACTTTAACAATTACATCAGCCGGCGGGATGCTGTGGAATGCCTTAAACGCAAGGTAACCAAAGTCACCATTACACCCACAGCCTTAAAGCAAACCCCCTCTGCTACATTGAGGCTCTTGGAAAACAGCGGGGTGAAACTAGTAAGGGTTACTGCTCGGGGTCGGCCGAGGAAGCTCGGGAAAGGGCAGGTGAAGAAGATTTTGGCCATGAGGCAGGAGGGCGTAAGCTTCTACAAAATAGCGCGGCTCACCGGTGTTGCAAAAAGCACCGCCTATGACTACTGGATGCGTTTCAAAGATGTTAACATGGGGGCGGAGGAGCTCCACAGGATCAAGGTAAGGGAGGCGAGACGGCTGTTCATGGGCATCATTAAAACTAGGCTAGGCGGGGAGATAACCGATTTGGCTAGGCGGGGCCACGCCAGTAACAGCGCAGAGGAAATGGCTTATATACTAGGGGAGATAGAGGATATAATCGATGGTTAAGCGGAAGCACAGCAGGGTTTCCATGCCGGCCTCGGGCGCTGGGCTCGTGCGCTATATGGACGAGGAGGGAAAGGGCTTCAAGCTCAAACCAGAGCACGTGCTTTTCGCATCAGCCGGAGTAATAATATTTGAAGTCCTCCTAAGGGCGGGATTTCTCTAGTTTTACGAGGTGATCCTTTGAGGGTCGCTATCACCCGACCCAAGGAACGCGCTGAAAGCACGATAGAACTCCTAAAAGAAAGGGGATGGGTGGCGGTCATCGTCCCGACCGTGGAGATTAAGCTCAGGAAGGGGGCGTTGAGGGGGGTGAATTTGAGTGCTTACGACTGGCTGATTTTGACGAGCGCATCAGGGGCCGATATAGCCTCCGAACACTTCGGTGAGGCGATGAAGGGCGTGAAGATAGCGTGCATAGGCCCTAAGACCGCGGACGCCCTCGAAAAAAAGGGCTTTCGAGTAACGTATATACCGAAGAAATATGATGCCAGTTATCTGGCAAGGGGCCTCATTTCCCTGTTGGTGGAGGGGGATAAAATCTTGGTCGCCAGGGCCTCCATTGGCCGCGATATCCTGGTGCAGGAGCTGAGAAAAAAAGTCGAGGTAACCGAGGTGCCTCTCTACGACACTGTCATGACCACCGATACCTCCGGTATAGAGGTTTTTTCTAAGCTTTTGGGCGGGGGCAGTATTGACGCCATCATCTTCACGAGTTCCCAGGCCGCTAAAAATCTCCTCTCCTCCCTCAGCAAAACAAATCTTCGAAAAATAAATGGAATAACCGTCTGCGCTATCGGTCCAATAACCGCCGCTGCATTAAGAGAGAGGGGCATAGGCGTGGATGTCATGCCTGAGGAATACACGGTTAAAGCCTGCCTGGATGAGATAGAGAAGTAGCGGATATGCGACCAGTTTAAATTGGATTCAGATAGGCCAATGCCTCATCAAGCTCATGTTCTTTTTTATCGCTCCTGTATTCTAGGCAGAGCAGTGGCCAGGGATGCCCTTTCAATATGGCCACGAAGTCTACCCCTTTTTCCAGGAGGCCGAGATCTCTCTTGCCCTTGTGTATCAGCTCGAGCCAGAGCCCGTGTTTCTTGCACACTTGCAATTTTTCCTCTAGGACGACGCCGGGTAGGCAGTACTCCGCACATCCCAGGTCGAGCTTCATATTCCAAAAGATATATAAT
>CAZDSM010000099.1:0-3460 GCA_964508205.1 Candidatus Hydrothermarchaeota archaeon
TAATGGTGAAGCACATAGATGAGAAGGGTTTTCTAAGGTTCATCACCCTTGGCCTCTTCTATAATGCGGCCCTTCTGAATCAGCGGGTTTATGTGCACACTGAGAAGGGCAGGATACAGGGCGTTATAGGATCCAAACCACCCCATCTGATGAAGGAGGGGGAGAGGAAGAAGACCATAGAGTACAGAGACATGTTCATCGACGTTGGGGCGAGGAATAGGAAGGACGCGGGCAGGATGGGGGTGAACGTAGGGGATTACATCACATTCGATAGGAGCTTCAGCGTTCTACGGAAGGATATGGTAACAGGCAAGGCCTTCGACAACCGTTTAGGATGCTACGTCATGCTCGAGGTAGCGAAGCGAGCAAAGGGGAACTTCACCCTCTACGCAGTGGGCACGACTCAAGAAGGGGTGGGGCTAAAAGGCACTAGGACCTCTGCCTACCGGATCAACCTGGACATCGCTATTGTCGTCGACGCCACTACGACGGGAGATCGCCCTGGAGTAAAAGAGGGGGCGTCTGCGATAAAGCTCGGCAAGGGTCCGGCGATAACCGTGGTTGACGCTCAGGGCTGGGGCTTACTTACCCATCCCAAGCTTAAAGAGCTGCTGATAAACACAGCAAAGAAGCACAAGATCCCGTATCAGCTTGAGGTTGGGACTACGGATGCGACAGCTATTCAGCTTACCCAGGAGGGCGTGTCCACAGGGGTTGTTTCAATACCCTCGCGTTATATTCACACCCCAGTGAGCGTCGCGAATATGAAAGACGTTGAGAACTGCATAAAACTCATAACCCATACCCTGGAGAGGGTCTAGCCCTTCTTTTCCATAACGTCTTTTTTCGTGGGTATGTATGCTTTACTCCCTTTCATCTTGTATGGGCAGAGCTTGCCCTGGGGGGAATCGCGAACTTCGTTCTCAGGGCAGACGTTCATGTTCACTCCCCGGCAGCCGATGTCCGTGAAAATCTCAGGGTATATTTTTACAACGATGTCATAGATTTTGTCCGCTAATTCGCGCATCTCGGGGGAGGCGCGGACGCAGAGGCGAAGGCCGAGGAAGTTAATTAAACTGCGAGCATTCATGGTGAGGATGTAGTTTGTGTGCGCGGACATTGGCAGTACGTAGCGGGCGCTCTCCCTTGTGACGCCCATCCTGCGAAGCTCCCTATAGGCGTTTCTCTGGTTTTCAACGGCATCTTCGTAGAGCTCTATGGCTTTTTTATCCTTTTTAAATTCCCGGGGTATGTAGTACTGGAAGTCTCCCTCCTCCTGGTAGCGCGTACTCCTGGCGGTGTGGCTCGCTATCCTATGCTCCAGGAGCTCTCGACTCAAGGCGAGGGTAATCTCCCGGAGGTCGAAGGTAAAGGAGATGTGCTCGAGGACGCTGGAGTAGTCGTTCTCCGCCACCATCCTTACAATCTCCTCGTCGCTGAGTTGTGGGGGTACGCCGCTCACCCTGCAGGACTCTGCTATGAGCTTTACGCCGTCCTTGGTGTACCTCAGGAGATCTATCTTCATTTCCTTACTCCGAAGGATAATCGCTTGCTGGTGGCATCGCGCCAGTATCTTCCGAATTCCCGGGTCTTCTCTATTTCCTTGTCCCTGAAGCAGGGGCCCTCCTTGCAAACCCTGAAACCCGTGTCGTCTATGGCGCACTGGCCGCATATACCCACGCCACACTTGAAGTACCTGTGCAGCGACACCTGGGTGGGGATTTTCCGCTCCCTTGTTTGATCCATTACCTTCACCATCATTATCTCAGGTCCGCAGGTGAAGCACTGGTCAAAGGTTTCTTTTTTCAGAATTTCTCGCATGATATCGGTGGTAAAACCTTTGTGTCCTGCGGTGCCATCGTCGGTGGCAACTAATACCTCGGCTCCCGCTTTTTTCATGCGCTTCTCAAAAAGGAGCTCCTCAGATGTCATTGCCCCTATTATGGCGGTTATCCCCTTTCCAGCCTCTAGGGCGTTCTCAACCAGGGGCGCTAGAGGAGCAATACCAACGCCGCCGCCAACTATCAGAAGTTTGTCTCCAATTACTTTGTAGCCTCTCCCCAGGGGTCCCCGAACCCCTATACGATCGCCTATCTTGAGTTCGTGCATTTTCTGGGAAAAAGGCCCTAATTTGAGGATGGTTACACCCATGTTGCCATTGGTATAGGAAAGGCTCATGGGTTTCTCATCCACCCCCGGAATCCAGAGCATCCCGAACTGCCCAGGAATAGCTTTAACTTCAAGGTCGAGGATGAAGGTCTTTATCCTCTTTGTTTCATTGATGATGTCGGTGATTTGAGTGATATTCATGCAGTTGTGGTTTGCTCACAATATTAATAAATGTTCTGTTTTTTACGACTCCGTCAACCGCAGGAGATAAAGCAGATTCTATATGAATATACAGGTTATATTCGATATGTTCTACAACAGACATGGCAAGAGCAGTAGATTTACCAAAACAATGCTCGTCTCAAAGTAAAATATATAATTGGCCACGGATGAATATATTTTGTAGTTGAAGGGAGAGTAAAAATATTTAAGGAGTTAAAATGACGGTAAAGGAGGCAATTCCTCTTTAACCCCTCATCCCGATGGCATAAAAGGTGATTTAGTGGTTGACAATATATTTATGTTCGTATTCTCTTTCATAGTTTTGATTTTTGGCTTTAACAATAACGAGTGGTTTTTAGTTGCTGGTGGAACCCTTGGTATGATTGCATCGCCATATTTCTATTACATCGAAATGAAAGAGAAGAAAAAGAAGAGGGCTAAACGTGGCTAAAACTTACTACACTTTTGCAAGTGTGTTAATCATAACCTTTCTTTCAGAGCTAATTTATTTATTCGTTTTTAACAAGGAAGCCAATATTCCTTTAGCTTCTTTCACGTATTGAGTCTCCCTCCTACAATTGCTAACTGCTAATATGAGCATCAAAAGTACTTAAATATTCTTCATCTCAGAATGACAAGTGGAGTGGGCGAGATTTGAACTCGCGACATCTAGATCTTCAGTCTAGCGCTCTCCCAAACTGAGCTACCACTCCGTTTCTGAAGTCTCAGGCATTCAAAATTTATATAATTTGCGCATTTCGTAAGTATATTATGAAGTTTTCAAGAGATTATGGGGGGGGTCCTAAAAAGATACAGGATTTTTAGAGAAAGCATCCGGGATATTCTGAATTTCTTGAAAAATGAGATACTGGAATCCTATGAAGTCGAATGGGACGACATGGACTACGAGGGGGAAATTATTTCTTCATCGCTTTCAGGCAGGGAATAAAGAGATAAGTTCAGGGGTAAAGGTTTCCACAGAATTCATAATAAAACCGGTTTTCTAGGTGGCAAAGGCTACACTAGAAGGCGCAGTTTCCAGATTGGGGTTTAAAGATGATACGAAGTTTAAGGGCTACCTTATTAGGGAGCTCGAGCTGGGAGGGGGGGGGTTTGAGGGGTCCCTGAG
>CAZDSM010000100.1:0-2173 GCA_964508205.1 Candidatus Hydrothermarchaeota archaeon
CTTTGGTTTGACAGCCATCTTGGATGGGCACGAGCCGACCATGTTTCTTATCGGTATGGGCGTTGAGATAGAGGATATCCACAGTGAGAAGTTCGACGCCCCCAGCGTTCTCAAGGACTACTTGGAAAACGGGGGCAAAATCCTTGTATGTGGATCTTGCTTGGACGTTCGAGGGATGAAAACAGTATGTGATAAGAAAAACATGATGAACGACCTTGTCGCCCTTGTCGCTGAGAGCGATAGAGTCATAACCTTCGGTTAAAAGAAAAATGGAACGAAGGAGCTTAGAAAAAGCCTTGTGAGAACCGCGGTTGGAGGGGGGTTGGATACAGGGGACCTTTTAAGAAAAAAACTCAATAGGCAGGTTCTAGAGGAAGGAAGTACGGAATCCTTCTCGGGGGCGTCAGTAAGGAGATCGTCGAAAGGGCAGAGGTCAGAGTCATGGTAGCCAGATAATTTAGGGCATCCAAGTATAGCCGCGCCTTATCTTCCAGAGGTAGTACCGTTCGAAGAAGACCTTGAACCAGTGGAAGAAACGGTTCTTCTTGAACCGGAAGGTATCCCTCGGTGGGAGCACCGGCGAGGCAGACATTAAAATCGCGCTGTCCCCCATGTCAAGGAAGCATATCACGCCTATTTTCTCGCTCTTTTTTTCTTCTTTATTTATTTCCGCAGCGATGTTGTTCGCCGCTATCTTCGCCATGTGCTCGGTCATGTAGCCAGTCTTAGGGACCCCCGTGGGCACAGGGGTCGCCTCAGGGGGCATTATGGCAATGGCAACACCGACAGCATAGATATTCGAGTACTTGGTGTGCCTATAGTGCTCATTCACAGGTATGAAGCCCCTGAGATTTCCTAAGCCTTCAGAAGCAATAACCGCCTTAACCCCCCTGAAAGGCGGGATAATCATGGCGTACTTGAACTTAAGCTCCCCACCGCTTTTGAGTTTTATAGCCTCGGGGGTTATCTCCTCTATTACCGCGTTGGTAATAGCTTTTATGTCGCGCTCCGCGAACTCGTCCTCAGTAACGCGCTTGCTTTTACCTAAACCCCCGATGCCGAAGTGGCCGAGATAAGGCTCTGAGGTTATGAAGGTTATGGGCACATCATGGCGCCTATTAATCTTCCTTAAGTAGGTGTCGACCATGAAGGCCTGCTCATAAGCAGGGCCGAAGCAGCTCACCCCCTGGGCTGCGCCTATGACGATGGGGCCGGGGTCTGAGAGGAACTTCTGCCATGCCACATACGCATGCTTAGCGTGTTCCAGGAGGCAGATGGAATGAGTATAGTTCGCTGGTCCAAGACCTTTAACCGCCTCGAATTCGAGGTAGGCTCCCGTGGCCATTACAAGGTAGTCATAGGTGATGTCGCCCTGGTCTGTTATCACCTTGTTATTCTCTGAGTCAATCTTCTGCGCCGAAGCATGCATGAATCTGATACCCTTCGAAGTGAGGGGCTTCTCCAGTTCAAATACTACATCCTCCGGCTTCTTCCAGCCCAGAGATATCCATGGCAGGGAGGGAATGTAAACGAATTTTTCGTTGTCGGATATCAGGGTAATACTATGTTCTTTGCCAAGCTTTTTCCTCAACTCATAAGCGGCTGTTAGACCTCCGAAGGAGCCCCCTAACACGACGAGTTCCATGACAGGCCTCCTTACTCATTTTTCATAGACGCTATCCGCACCGCGAGCTTCTTCGAGTCCTCAATTTGCTCGAAAAGTACCTCCCGCATTAAATCGCAGGCTTTGATTATCTTGGAATTGGTGATTTTGTAGTATATGATAACGCCTTTCCGCCTAGTAGATACAACCTTCCTATGGCGCAGCATAGCGAGGTGCTGGGATAGGTTTGCCTGGGGTATATTGGCAAGCTTCGTGAGTTCGCCGACGGTTTTTTCTCCCTCTCGCAGATAATTTAGTATTTCCAATCTCTTCGGATTTGCAAAGGTCTTGCAAATGTCAGCGTGCATTTCAAACATTTCTTTGTCCATCTTCTATAATCCCTGATTGAGTATATTAGCATATACTAATAGATATAATCTTCGATTCCGCGATGACAGGATTAATACACTCCTGACTTTTGCCAATCTAATCGCAGTTTTCCTTAATCGTAGGTCTTTAGCCAAATTTGCAGGCAGTTTTGCCAGACCCCCTTCGGGAATGGCACCTCTT
>CAZDSM010000101.1:0-4068 GCA_964508205.1 Candidatus Hydrothermarchaeota archaeon
ATTAGATCTATTATTATGAGGATATGTCTGTGGCAGACAGCGTTGAAATCACGCCTAGCCTAGCGTTAGATTTAGTGTGGTGAAACAAATTACCCCTCTTCTATAATGCCGGCAATCGCTTCAGCCATTTCCATGGTCGAAGCATTTCCCTTTAAATCATAGGTCACCTTATCCCCTGTGCTGATGACCTTCTTCAAAGCCATCTCAATCCTGCCCGCCGCCTCTGTCTCGCCCAAGTGCTTGAGCATGAGCCCGGCGCTCAGTATCATGGCAGAAGGATTCATCTTGTTCATGCTCGCGTATTTAGGAGCCGAACCGTGCACCGGCTCAAATACAGCGATGTCCTCGCCTATGTTGGCGCTCGGGGCCAAGCCTAAGCCCCCTACTAAGCCGGCGCAAAGGTCAGAAAGTATGTCTCCGAAAAGGTTCGTGGTTACAATGACATCGAAGTGTTTAGGGTTCTTTACCAGCTGCATGGCCATGTTATCAACGATGCGATCCTCAAACTCAACCTGTGGATAACCCTTGGCCACGTCCTTTGCACACTGAAGGAACAACCATCCCGTGGTCTTTAAGATGTTCGCCTTATGCACTGCCGTCACCTTTCCACGCTTCTCTTTCAGGGCGTAATCAAAGGCAAACCGCACTATCCTCTCAGAAGCATCCCGGGTTATGCGGTTCACGCTCTCAGCTACTGTTCTGCTCTCATCTACAAAGCGCTCGATACCGGAGTAAAGCCCCTCAGTATTCTCCCTCACCACAGCGAGGTCTACGTTGCTATACTTTGACTTCGTGCCTTCATAGCTCTTCGCAGGTCTCAGGTTGGCGTAGAGGTTCAGCGCCTGGCGGATGCCCACATTGACGCTGCGAAATCCCCTTCCAATGGGCGTGGTCACAGGCCCCTTCAACGCGATCTTGTTTTTCCTTATGCTTTCAAGGAGCTCTTCAGGAAGAGGCGAGCCGTGCTGGGCCATGGCTGCTTCGCCCGCCAACGCCTCCTCAAATTTTATCCTGACCCCTATGGCCTCAAGGACATGAAGAGTGGCGTAAGTGACCTCTGGGCCAATGCCATCTCCAGGTATAAGAGTTACCTTGAACATATCTACTCCAACTTAAACCCACCATGTTTTTTAATGTGTTCAACCAAGCCGCCGTCCCTTAGAATTTTAGTCATAATCTCTGGCAGCGGTGTAAACTCTATCTGGAGGTTTTTAGTTGTGTTCCTCACCTCCCCGCGCTCTAAATCCACCTCTACCCCATCACCGTCGTCAATCATGCGCGTGTCGCATATAACCACTGGAAGGCCTATGTTGATGCAGTTCCTGAAGAATATCCTTGCAAAGGACTTCGCCATCACAACCCTCACCCCGGCGAGTTTTATTATCCTCGGAGCATGCTCCCTGCTAGAGCCGAGACCGAAATTCTCCCCGGCAGCGATGAAATCCCCCGGCTCAACCTGGGAAGCGAATTCCGGCCGAGCGTCCTCCAAGACGTGCTTCGTGAGCTCAGGGAGATTAGAGCGGAGGTGAAAATACCTCCCTGGAGCTATTAAATCCGTGCTTATATTGTCCCCAAATTCCCATGCTCTACCGCTCATAGGTAATCCCTCGGGTCGGCGATTCGCCCTTCAATAGCACTCGCAGCCGCCGTTGCTGGAGAGGTGAGATAAATATAAGCGTTGGGGTTGCCCATCCTGCCTCTGAAGTTCCTGTTCTGCGTCGAAAGGCAGCGCTCACCATCGCCCAAGACACCCTCATGAACGCCAACGCAGGGCCCGCACCCCGGAGGATTTACTACCGCTCCGGATTCAAGGAAGGTCACCATTAACCCTTCCTCCAAGGCTTTTTTATAGACTTCCACAGAGGCTGGGGTTATTATAAGCCTTGTATCCTGGCTGCGCTTTCGCCCATCCAAGATACTCGCAGCCCCTCGGAGGTCCTCTATCCTGCCGTTGGTGCAGGTGCCTATAAACACCTGATCTATTTCCACGTTGCAGTCCTTATCATCGACGGTCCTGACGTTGTCCACCCCATGGGGCAGGGACACCATGGGCTCCACCGCGGATAGGTCGTATTCGAGAGTTTTTTCATAATCTGCATCGCTGTCCGGATTTATCTCCCTGTAGTCCCCGATGCGACCCTGTTTTTTCAGGTACCCCCTAGTTACCTTATCACTCGACATTATTCCTGTCTTCGCCCCAGCCTCGACGCTCATGTTCGTGAGGGTAAGCCTCTCATGCATCTCCATGCGCTTCATCCCTGAGCCCGCGAACTCCATGGCCTTATAAGTAGCGCCAGCTGAGCCTACATCACCTATTATTCGCAGGCTCAAATCCTTGGCGTATACCCCCCCAGGAAATCTTCCCTTAATTTCTAGCTTGTGGCTCTCTGGCACGCGGAACCATGTCTTCCCCAGGGCTATGCCGACGGCGACATCTGTTGAGCCCATTCCAGTTGCCAGAGCACCAAGGGCACCGCCAGTGCATGTGTGGGAGTCAGCTCCGATAACCACGTCCCCAGGTTTAACCAGCTCCTCAGCAGCCCTCTGATGAGAGATGCCCTCTCCCACGTCTGAGAGCCTTACCTTCGCTTCCTTTGCGAACCTTCGCAGGACAGCGTGGTCATTAGACAGCTCCTTCCTAGGTGAGGGAGAGGCGTGGTCCAGAAATATCACCACCCTCCCAGGGTTAGAGACCTTCGAAACACTCATCCTCCTTAACTGGTCGATTGTTAAGGGGCCAGTACCATCCTGAACATACGCAAGGTCGACCCTTGCAACTACAAAATCCCCTGCCCTCGCTACCTTGTCGGCATGTTCGCTCAGAATTTTCTCAGATATGGTAAGCCCCATTCTGCTTACTCCTTGATAACTCTCTCGGCAATGGCCTTGAGCTCCTTATTATTAATCGCGCTCTTGCGCTGCTCTGAGCGCGCCTTCACCTCCTCGACTATCCTGAGCAGCTCCGCCTTCCCCGCCTCTATTCCCATCTTCTTGAGTTTGTCCCAAACCGCATGCTTACCCGAGTGTTTGCCTATTACGATGTGCCTGCTGGCACCTATTTCATCAGGCATAAACGACTCGTAAGTATGTGGGTATTTGAGTACACCGTCTACATGGATGCCGGACTCATGGGTGAACATGTGCTGACCTACGATGGAGCGGTTCAACGGCACTGGGATGCCGCTGGTCTTCTCGACGTAGCGGGATATCTCGTATATCTTGCTTACATTGAAGGGGAGACCCAGGTTGTACAGCTTTGTGAGGCTCATAACAAGACCCTCAAGAGATGAGTTCCCAGCTCTCTCGCCTAAACCATTGACAGTAGTCGAGGCCCACTCAGCCCCCGCCTCAAAGGCGGCTAGAGCATTGGCGACTGCTAAGCCATAATCATTGTGAGTATGAATCTCAACCGGTATCTCGACATCTTGGAGTATTTTCTTGGTCAGATAACTGCTCGACGTGGGTATGAGCACGCCGAGGGTGTCGCATACTCTAAGCCTATCAGCCCCGGCCTCCTTACCCTTGGAGGCGAACTCCCTTAGGAAGACATAATCCGTCCTCGTTGCATCCTCCGAGTTAAGGGAGATGTACAAACCATGGTCCTTCGCGTATTCAACCATGCTTACCGCCTTCTCAAGAACCTCCTCCCTGCTCATTTTGAGCTTGTATTGGAGGTGTATATCCGAGGTAGCTATGGATATGGCGATGGCATCGCATTCCGTAGAGATTACCGCGTCCACATCGCTTTTCGCAGCTCTGGACCAGCCCATGATGCTCCCCTTAAGGCCATCTTTGGCGATGCTCTTAACTGCCTTGGCTTCTGCAGGGGACATCGACGGCGTGCCAGCCTCAATCTGTTGCACCCCTATCTCGTCAAGGAGCCTAGCGATTTGAAGCTTCTCCTCATCTGAGAAGACAACCCCTGGCGTCTGCTCACCGTCGCGGAGGGTGGTGTCATTTAACTTGACCTCGCCAAAGGAGAACTTCTCCCTCACCCCTTCCTCGAAATTATAGAGACTGATGAACATGACTCCACCTCAATTGGTATGTCCATTAACTCCTTATATC
>CAZDSM010000102.1:0-3939 GCA_964508205.1 Candidatus Hydrothermarchaeota archaeon
GAAAACATTTCCGAGCGCATGCCCTTCCCAGGTCCGGGCTTGGCGGTCCGCGTTATAGGTAGGCTCACCCCTGAAAAAATAGTGATTCTTAAGAAGGCTAATGCTATTGTGGAAGAAGAAATACGAAAGGCTGGCCTGAGACCCTGGCAGGCGTTAGCTGCGCTCCTCGAGGGCAAAAGCGTTGGTGTTAAAGGAGATATCCGCGATTACGGCTACACCATCGCAGTGCGCGCGGTTGAAAGCGTAGATGCAATGACAGCCACGTCCATGGAAATCCCATGGAGCACGCTGAAAACAATAATGAAGCGCATTACCCGCGAAATCCCAGGCGTCACCCGGGTGCTGTACGACCTGACAGACAAACCCCCTGCAACGATAGAGTTCGAATAGAGAAAAGCTTTATATATTTTTTATACGTAGAAGTTCTCGGAGGAATTTCAGACATAGAAAAAAGCGGGGTGGGGTAGCCAGGTCAATCCCGCCGGGCTCATAACACTGGCGCAAGCCACGGTGAGATACCCGGAGATCGGTCGTTCAAATCGACCCCCCGCTATTGCCACCATCCATCGAAATAGATTTTTACGCTAGCGCTTTTCTCAAAAGGGGGGTAGACGGAGGGCCGAAGAAAAAAAGAAATTATATCTGGCCCACCGTTAGCAATATTAATGGTAGGGGCAGTTATATATCGCTTCCCGAGGAAGTTATTAACGAAAAATAGCTTTAAAATTTGTTAAGCTAACCATATATCTCAACATCTAAACGCGCAGAATTAAAAAGGTTAGAATGTTTAACTTGGTATCGTCATGAGGACGAACACAATACAACTACTGCTCAGCTTTTCCATGATACTCTCATGGATGTTCATCCCGACACTAGCCAAGGACCTCGGGGCGAGTAACCTGCAAGTAGGCCTCATAGGAGCTTCCTATGGGGTGTCAATTTTCATCTCCTCTTACATCTTCGGGAGGGCCTCAGACATGTGGGGGAGGAAAATATTCATTACACTGGGCCTGGGGCTATGTGCGTTATCGTTCCTCCTCCAGGTCCTCGCTAAGGACATCTTATCCCTCGCAGCCCTGAGGTTCATCGCCGGATTTACAGTAGGCATCTCCACCGCCCCCCTCATTGCCTACGTCTTCGAGACCGGGAAAAAGATGGGGAAGTTCAGTTCGTATGGTAGCCTTGGCTGGGCCCTGGGGAATATCCTAGCAGGCATAATCGCTGTATACTGGCAGCTCTTCACCATTAGTTCAGTGTTTTTCCTCATCGCCTTTGCCATCTCCATCCACCTACCTCCTTCTGAACACCAGAAAGTGCGGATTCCCCTCTTCCCGAAGGAAGTGATAAAGCGAAACTTCAGGGTCTACTTCTCCTACTTTCTCAGGAATACGGGTGCCTCCTCCATTTGGACGATATTCCCCCTCTTTCTACTGGATATAGGGGCAAGCAAGTTCTGGATAGGCATGATATACTTCATGAACTCCGGACTCCAGGTCATCATCATGCGGTACGTGGACAGGTATAGCGACACAAGGCTGATAAACGCTGGACTCCTCATCTCCACCTTCGTGTTTCTGGGCTACAGCGTCGCCACTGATTACCGCCAAGTGATGCCCCTCCAGATATTCCTAGCCTTCTCATGGTCCTGCCTATATGTCGGCTCTCTCCTCTATATGACCCATCGAAACGTGGAGCGCGCCACCTCCGTAGGTATGCTCACCTCGGTGATAAGTATCTCCGGAGCCTTCGGACCTATATTAGGCGGAATCATATCTCAGCTCTACGGTTACAGAGAAGTAATGGTATTCGCAGCCTTTCTGTCCATTATCGGATTCTTTATCAGTGCTGTGGGGAGGCGAAGTCCATGATATCTTTGAGGGAGAATGGTATCTGCAGCGCGAGGTCCATGGCTGTGAAACCATAGCCTTTATCAGGGTATATGTCATCGCCGGCATAGCCGTTTACAAATGCACCGCAGCAGGCTGCGTCGTATGTATTCAGGCCCTGGGCTATGAGGCCGCCGACGAGACCTGCTAATACATCCCCGGTGCCCCCTACAGTCATGCCTGGATTGCCTGTGGCGTTGAGTTTCCAATCACCCCCCCGTGAGGTGATAATGTCTGTGGGGGACTTCAATAAGATGACAGCCCCTATCTTGCGGGACCATATTTTCACCACCTTGACCCTATCCTCTAGCCCGGATGGCAATGTTTCCCCGGTTAAAATCTTAAACTCCCCTGGATGGGGGGTGAGCACTACATCACCTTTGATCTTCACTCCTGGGAGCGCCTTCAATGCGTCTGCATCCACCACAGCGGGAATTGGGATCTTGCGTAAGACCTCGACAACCACTTCCTTTACCTCAGGATTCGTGCCTAGGCCTGGACCGATGACTAGTGAATTGCAGGCCTCAGAAAGCTCCAGCACAGACTCTATGCCAGCGGGATTGAAGAAATTCCCTGTATACTTTCTGACTATTAAATCGGGAGAATAACAACGTGTTACATTGAAGTTTACCTCGGGCACCGATAGGAACACGAGGTCGGCCCCTGAATTTTGCGCTGCAAAGGCAGAGAGCAGAGGGGCGCCGTAGTAATCCTGACTTCCCCCCACGACTAACACCCTGCCGTAATCCCCCTTTTTGGAATCCGCATCTCTAGCGCCGATGTTAACTACCACATCCCCTGGGCCCACATGGGTCTCGGCCTTCCGCGGACTACCAATATTGACCACAACGTGCTCATAGGCTTCGAGCCCCACCTTGGGCCTATGAACCGCTATCACGAAGTCCGGCTTTACCCCTCCTTTAGAATCCATTCCTGTCGGAACATCCACGCTTATCTTATGAGCGTTCATGCCGTTAATTGCCCTAACCATTGAGCGCGCCGGCTCCCTTAACTCGCCCTTTATTCCAGTCCCAAGGAGGGCGTCGACGACAACGTCGTAGCTCTTCTTAGGCGCTTTTCCAACATTTATCCTCTCCTTCGCTAGTAAGTCATAGTTCACCCTTGATTCAGGTGTCCTGATATCCTCTCTGCTCCAGGGAAAGACCACCTCCACAGCAACCCCTGCGCCCTTCAGGTACCTCGCTAAGACGAATCCATCCCCTCCGTTGTTGCCAGGACCGCAGAAGATGCCGAAGGACTTGCCCTTGAGGGGCATCCTCTCGCTAATAGCTTTGAAGACTTGTTCTCCGGACGTCTCCATTAAAGTCTTGAGGCTTACTCCCAGATAAGCGGCGTTCATGTCAATTATCCTCATTTCCCGGTGGGTGATGGCCCGCATTTCTTCTCCCTAATGAGAGAATAATCCTGATTAACAGATAAAAGTTATGGCAAAGGTTATTTAGCTCATAGCCCTACTGTTTTTGATTAGTATGTTCGAGATAAAGTACAGGGACGCCATAGGCAGGATTGGGTTGCTCGAGGCTAGGGAAAAAAGAATCGAAACCCCTGCTCTCCTACCTGTGGTGAATCCGCGCATCCAGCGGATAACTCCTCGAGAAATCGCGGACATAGGATATGAGGGACTGATAACCAACGCCTACATAATCCATCGCGATGAAAACCTGCGCAGAAGAGCCCTTGAAGAGGGCCTTCATGAGATGCTGGGCTATGATGGACTGGTGATGACGGACTCGGGTTCTTATCAGCTCTATGGTTACGGCGATGTGAATGTGGATCCCTTGGATATAGTTGAATTCCAGGATACCATTGGTTCAGATATAGGGGTAATCCTCGACATACCAACGCCTCCTGACCGGAATCACGATAAGACGGAAAAAGACTTGTCTGAGACCATTAGGAGGGCAAAGGCGAGCTCAGAACTGCCCAGGAAGATGCTCCTCGCGGGAACTGCGCAGGGAGGCCTTCACCTGGACCTCAGGGAAGAAGCTGCGAGGGAACTGGCCAGGCTTAGCTTCGACCTCTACCCGATTGG
>CAZDSM010000103.1:0-3543 GCA_964508205.1 Candidatus Hydrothermarchaeota archaeon
GGTTATGTCCGGTGCGGTAGTGATCTCGACGAGAGGAATGCCAAGCCTGTCAAGGCGGTAAATAGTCCGATCATCCTCATCCATTATTTTTCTCGCAGCCTCTTCCTCCAAACAAATAGTTGGTATCCTAAGCTCAATTTCACCTATCTTTAAGCGGCCGTCCAAAGCTACTATGGCAGTCCTCTGAAACCCAGAGGTATTGGAACCGTCGATTACCAGCTTGCGCATAAAATGAATCTCGTCAACGATATCCGCATTCAGCATGAGGGCAGCCTCGATGGCCGTGTCAATGGCATCTCTGTTCGGGCTGTGAGGAGGCTCCTCGTCAATCTCCACTAGGCAAGTTGAGTCTCCGTACCCCTGGTAGAGGTATCTCTTGCCCTTCAGAAACTCCTTCAATGCTGCCTTGTCCATCTCCCCGAGCTCACTCTGGGTCGGCCTGAGGCTCCTCAGGCAGTTATAGGATGGCTCGTCCTCCCGCAGCAACGAGGGGCAATCGCAGAAGAGCTTGCTTGTATCGAGCTGCTGATGGACCTCGAAGCCTATTCTGACCCGCATATATTACAGTTTTTTAGGCAAGCATAAATATTCTTTTGCGTCAACCAAAAAAAGAATCCACAGAAGAAGTCTCAGCGAGCTCCCCGGCGATATCCGTGAGCATGATTTTGCTTGCACCATCTATGTCGCGAGCATGACCGAGGGCATACATCAGCTTTACTAGGGCCACCTCCGGGAGCATATATCCTCCGGGGACTACTCCCATGGACAAGAGCTCTCTTCCCGTGGAGTAAACCTTCATGTCCACCCTGCCGTAAAGGGTTTGAGTCGTCATCACGATAGGTATTTCTGAGCAACCGCGTCTGAGCTCAGGGAGGAGGTAAGTCGGCACATGGCCTAAGCCCGTGCCCTCGATTACCAGCCCATTATAGTTGTCGATGTAATACCCGAGCAGGGCTTTATCGAAGCCTGGGTGTATTTTAACCAGAGCCACTTTTTCATCTAATTTATCATCTACGATTACTTTTTCATCTCTCCCCTCCCGGTAGCTTCCATAATACTCTATACTCTCTGTCACTTCACCTATTGGCTGGGCATTGATGCTCCGAAAAGCATCGCGACGTGAGGAGTGCATCTTCCGCACCCTAGTTCCGCGATGAATCAGGCAGTACTTGTCTTCTGGCGAGCCGTGCATGACGACGACTACCTCGCCTATTGGCGAGGTCGCAACTTTCACAGCTGCGAGAAGGTTCATCGCTGAATCTGAGGAGGGCCTGTCGGAGGATCGCTGGGAGCCAACGAGCACCACCGGCTTGTAAAGGTTCTTAAGCATGAAGCTCAGAGCTGCGGAGGTGTAGGCCAATGTATCTGTACCATGGGCGATGACCACGCCTGAGGTGTCCTTGTTCAGCTCCTGGGCGCATTCCCTGGCTATTCGTCGCCAGTGCTCGGGGGTCATGTTCTCGCTGAGGATGTTGAAGAGAAGTTTTGTCTTAATATTCGCGAGTTCGGTCAGCTCGGGCAAGGCAGTGGTAAGCTCGCTGACTGAGAAAGCGGGATGCACAGCACCGGTCTTATAATCTATCTTTGAGGCGATGGTGCCTCCGGTGCCTATGATAGTGACCCTCGACTTATCGGGTACTTCTTTTAATTTCCCTCTTTGGGTTACCTTGCTTTCACTCCCCCTTGAAAGGAGTTCTATTTTGACATCTCTCACCAGGAATCCCATGTTATACCCAGTGTCCAATTTAATCACGAGGTGCTCGTCGTCCCCGAGCTCCGTCCTGGGCATGAGGACCCCTTCGAAGACCTTTCCATTCTTACTGATCCGCACCCTATCCCCTGGTTCAATATCTCTTAAAACAGCCTTGGCTCTGCCCCGATACATTTCAAACCTCTAGGAGGCTGTCAACTTTCCCGCACAAGTGCTTCTTAGCCTTTTTTATATTTTTTAAACGACCATCAACTCTTTTAATTTCCTCGTCAAGGATCTTCTCCCTCGCCCTTATCATTCTTTTTACCTCCAAGGACGAATGGCCGCCGGTGACCTTCCTAGATTCCACGGCCCTGCTGGCAGATAATATAGCCTTTATGTCCTTTTCTTTAAGGGTGATTTTTGAGCCATCAATCTCCCGGGCTGCTTTTTCCAGCAAACCCCTATCCAGTTTATTTTTGTGAGCTAACTGCACAGCCCTGCCCACTATTCTATGGGCTTTCCTGAAGGGCATTCCCTCTTCCCTCACCAGCAGCTCAGCCACGTCAGTGGCCGTAATAAAGCTTTCTTCACAGACCTCAGCTGCTCTGGCGGAGTTTACCTTAATGCTGGATAAAATTTTCCTCAATATTGCCAGGGAATTGTTAGCAATAAAGAGGGAATCCTCCAGCAAAGGTGAGAGCTCCTGAAGGTCCCTGTTGTACGTTAAGGGAAGGGATTTTTGGATGGCGAGGACTGAGGCGAGGTTCCCTGACACCCTCCCCACCCTGGCACGCATTATCTCAAGAACATCGGGATTCTTCTTCTGGGGCATTATGCTCGAGGTCGAGGAATACTCGTCAGGAAGCTCTATAAATCCGAATTCAGCGGTGGACCAAAGTATCAGCTCCTCTATCAGCCGGCTCACCTCCACCATCATAATGGACAGGGATGCGATGGTTTCAAGGATAAAATCCCTTGCGCTGACAGCGTCCATGGAGTTTTCAAGGAGGGCGTTGAAACCCAGAAAGTTGGATGTCAGCTCCCGGTCTATGTCGAAGCTAGTCGTCGCCAGTGCTCCTGCTCCTAAGGGGCTCAGATTGGTCCTTTCATAGGCTCCATCCAGGCGATCAACATCCCTCAGGAGCGAATCGCAGTGGGCGAGAAGATGATGCCCTAGTGTTGTGGGCTGAGCCCGCTGTAGATGGGTGTAACCCGGGAAAATAGTTGTTATATTCTTTGCTGCCCAGCCTGCTAGTTCTTGACACAGTTTTAAAGCGTTAATCATCGTCTCACTTATCGCGTCCCTCACCCACATCCTGAGGTCGCAGGCTACCTGGTCGTTCCGCGAGCGCCCAATGTGTAGCATCCCTGCGTCCTCACCTACCCTTTCAGAGAGGTATTCCTCAATGGCCATGTGCACATCCTCAATGCGCGGATCACGATTCAAGGACTCAAATCCAGCCTCCAGGAGTTCCTCAAGGCCACTGAGGATGCTCGAGGCGACTTTCTCGTTTATTATCCCTTTTTCATGGAGCATCACAGCGTGAGCCATACTTCCAAGGATATCGTATTCAAATAACCTCTTGTCGAATTCCAGGGAGGACGTGTAAATGGCGACCTCCTCGTCATATCCCTTGCCCAGTCTGCCATCTCTGATCACGTTTTCACCAATTTGGATTTCAGTTACAAATACAAATAAACCTTACTATACGAATTTAATGCGTAGGAAATTTCCCATTTTTTAACAATTTTTCTCTTCAAAAAATATTTAAAATATAACCTTTAACCGCCAATTGCTCATAAGATACTTAGCTACTTTTCAAGGTCTTATGGGGCACCTTCCCCCCCCC
>CAZDSM010000104.1:0-3508 GCA_964508205.1 Candidatus Hydrothermarchaeota archaeon
GAGAGGAATGTTAAAGCCAAAGAGAGATGTTAAAATGTAGATTGTTAATGGGAAGCCGAACATTTCTGTGAAGAGGGCGACTATGTAGGACCCGTAGACGCCCATGGTGCGCCAGTCCCGCTTTTTGAAGAGGATGATGAAGCTCAGGGCAAAGACAGTGAAGAGAATTGCAGAGATGAATAACGAGGACCCGGTTGCCGAATTCTGCTGCCCTGTGTACTCCGTATATATGTTAACAATTAAAAGTTCTTCTTCACGTATTCAACCATGTTTTTGAAGATCCAGTAGCCATCGCCCATGCCCTGCAGGCCGGTTCTCGTCCAGTCTGGATAGATTATGCGGTGGAAGGCCTTCTCTGGATGGGGCATCATTCCAAGCACGAGACCGCTTGAATCGCATATACCCGCGATGTCGCTGATGGAGCTGTTGGGATTTGCGGGGTACTCGCCCTCGGCAGGGCTGCCGTCGGCCTTGGCGTAGCGGAAGACCACTTGGTCCTTCTCCGCGAGTTCTTTTAGGAAGTTCTTCTCCCTGCCCAGGGGGAGGGTGAGCTTACCCTCGCCGTGATTCACAGGGACCCGCATGAGCTTTATTCCCCTGGTAAAGATGCATCTCCCTTTATTATCATTTCTCAGGTAAACCCAGCGGTCCTCGAAGCGGTTGGAGGTATTTTTCCCCAGGGCTGCAACTGGCTCTGAGGTAAGGCCGTTAATGCCTGGGAGAACCCCCATTTCTACCAAAACCTGAAAGCCGTTGCAGATGCCGAGGGTGGGTTTGCCCTCCTCCACGAATTCCGCAAGTTTTTCCCCGAGGTTCTCCCTCAGGAGCTTTCCCAGTATAGCACCGCTGCGTATGTGGTCGCCGTAGGAGAATCCTCCGGGTATTACCAGACCATGAAAAGATTCTAGCTTCACTTCCCCTCTCAGAAACTTGTTGACATGAACCACAGTTGCTCTGCATCCGAAAAATTCCAACGAGTAGCGCGTCTCGGCATCGCAGTTAGTGCCAGGGGCCCGAATGATGCAGAACTCGATGTCCTCGACCTTCATTCTTTCACCGCAAGGTGCGCTGCCAAGCCTCCTTTAGAGTATGAAGCTCAGCCCTAATCAAAGCCGAGCTTTCACCATGAATTACGAGCTCTTTCTTCATCGTCGCTTTGCCTATGTGGGCATGGACGTTTCCCTTCATGTCCTCTTCGAATTCCCCTGTTTTTTTCTTATCCACCTCCACTAGGAACCTGCTGTTGGACTCCGAAAACATGGCATAATCTTCCCGCATCTTGGCCATCGGAACTTTATTCAAATCCAACTCCATTCCGATATCGCCGGCGAAGGCCATCTCCGCCGCAGCAATGGCTAGGCCCCCCTCCGAGAGGTCGTGGCATGCATGGACGAGGCCCCGACCCATCGCCTCAATAATGGCGTCGTAAGTCGCCCTCGATTTTACAGGCTCTACCCTTGGGGGGGTGTTCCCCAGATAACCATTTATCTTATAATAATGGGACCCCCCGAGCTCTTCGTAGGTCTTGCCGATGATATAAATCGGGTTTCCCCCCTTCTTGATGTCCATGCTCACCGCCTTCCTCACGTCTGGCAAGATGCCTAAAGCTGAAATCAACAAAGTAGGCGTGACTGGTCCGGAGGCTGATTCATTGTAAAGGCTGTCCTTACCCGAGATGAAAGGGGTGCCCAGAGCCTTGGCCACATCGTAACATGCTTGAGCAGCCCTTACAAGGCCCCCAAGCCGATCCGGCTTCTCCGGGTTTCCCCAGACGAAGTTGTCTAAGAGGGCTATTCGCCTCCCGCCCACTGCCACGTTATTCCTAACAGCCTCGTCTATGGCTGAGGCGGCCATGGAGTAGGGGTCTATTTTGCCGTACTCTGGGTTAAGGCCGTTGGATATTACAATTCCCTTCCAGGAATCATATAAGGGCTTGAGCACGGCGGCATCGCCAGGGCCGTCGCAATTAGCGCCCTGCAACGGTTTGAGCACCGTTATAGCCTTGACCTCGTGGTCGTAGGTGCGTATAACCGACTCCTTGCTCGCGACATTGGGAGATGACAGGATAGAGATCAAGGATGGGGTGCAGTCCCCGGGCTCCTTGAAGAACGGCTCTTCAAAGCGCGGCTTCCTCCAGTTCGCCTTCCTCCTTACCCTCACCTCCTCGAACATGAAGTCGATGTCCAGCTCGCCCACCACCTCGCCATTATAATATATATGCAGCTTCTTCTCTTGGATGAACTCCCCTACCGGCATTGCTTCAACTTCCTCGTCCTCGAATATCTCTACAATCCTCTCCAAATTCTCCTTAGGGACGCATATGAGCATGCGTTCTTGCGATTCGGAGATCCAAATTTCCCAGGGTTGCATCTTAGGATGTTTCAGGGACACGCGCTGGAGATGAACCCTGCATCCGCATTTAGACTTCTCCGCGGTCTCGCCTATGGCTGAACTCAAGCCCCCTCCGCCCAAGTCGGTAATAGCTGTTGCCAGACCGAGATCGCGGACCCGAAGGATGCCACGCTTTATCTTCTCCTCCTCGATAGGATCTCCTATTTGTACCGCGCTTCCCGAGGTTTCCTCTGATTCCCCATGAAGATCCACTGAGGCGAAGGTGACGCCGTGGATGCCGTCCCTGCCAGTTTTCCCGCCTACCAGGAGGGCGACATCGCCTGGCTTCGCCTTGGTATAATAACTGCTCTTCTTAACGAGACCCACAGTGCCGCAGTAGACGATGGGATTGCTAACGTAGCTCTTATCGAAGAATATCGCCCCATTAACTGTGGGTATGCCCATGTTGTTGCCGTAGCTGCCTATACCCGCGACGACGTAGGAGTAGATGAAGTGGGGGTGCTTGGACCCTTTGGGTACTTGCTCATAGGGCAGGTCGAGGGGACCGAAACAGAGCACATTGGTGTTGGCTATGGGATCCCCCCATACTCCCAAGATATCGCGTATCACTCCGCCGACGCCTGTGGCAGCACCGCCGAAGGGCTCCAAGGCGCTGGGATGGTTGTGGGTCTCTACCTTGAAGGCGACGGCTATATCTCCTTCAAAGTCCACTATGCCAGCGTTGTCCACGAAGACTGAGAAGCACCAGGGCTTATTCAGCTCCCTCGTAACCCTCGCTACCGTGCTCCTTAGGAGGTTGTCTATCCGCTCCCCATTCAACTCCACCTCCCCTCTAAAGGTCTTGTGGACGCAGTGCTCGCTCCAGGTCTGAGCCAGGGTCTCAAGCTCCAGGTCTGTTGGATTCCTTCGAAGCTTGAGGTAGTGTCCCTTTATCCTGCGCATCTCCTCCAGGCTCAAGGAGAGCTGTCTCTTCCTGCTCAGCCTCAGGAGCGCATCATCCCCTGCGGCTAATATCTCGATTTGCTGGGTGGGTTGCATGGCTCCATTCCAACCGTTAAGAGGTTACTGCGTTCGAATTACTTATTTTAAGTTCCAATATAATAATTTCCAGTTGCGCCCTTCACCACTGCAGTATGTTCACTATTCTTTCGATTAT
>CAZDSM010000105.1:0-3868 GCA_964508205.1 Candidatus Hydrothermarchaeota archaeon
GTGGCCATCTTCAACATCGTCTCCACCAGCAGCTATCTCCCAGTTTTTCTCGACTCATGGAAGACCATGGAGGAGATAGAAGAAGAGATTGCCGTCCACGGCTTCGCAAAACTCAACCCCGCGAGCAGAGCTGCCCTTAGCAAGTATCTCGAGTAGCTACTTCGGCTTCTCCATCAGCCCGCGTTTTCTTAGTATCCGCCCATCCCTGTAATGGGGTGTTCTCAGCACCCTATCCTCCTCCCCTTTCTCCATCTCCCTGGCTTCATTTGAGAGGATCGCCGCCTTCATGAGCAATTCATGGGCCCCAGCTACGGTGGGAATATATTTCCCAGGGTCCTTCTCCACAAAACACCCCTGCACGTTGAGCTTTCCAACATCCTCTGCCATGGCATAGGCCCTAGCGGCCTTGTCCTTGGCTCCTGTGTTTTCTATGACCGCGTACTCCAGCGCTGTCGCAGCTTTAACTACAACCCTGGGCAGGTAGTTCTTCCCTTTTTTTACTGCCTCTATTACTTTGCCCATTTCCACCTGCATCAGCCTGAAAACCCCTGTTACCGCGAGCACCTTGAGCATGTCCGCGTTGAAAACTGCCATCTCCGTGGGGTCTAAAAACTCCCTTCTAGCCCCTATCATCGCGTCGCCCCTTATGAATATGTAGCCCATCTTGTATTTTTCGAGAGTCGCAGCCATCTTCTCCCCTGGGGCATCACCTATTATTATCGCCCTCTTACCCTTCAGGGCTCGGATTACCTTCCTCGGCCCTGGGGCCCGGGGATTGGGCGTAGAGTATAAGATTACATCTGGGCTGTATCTTTCGATTTCACCTACTAAACCCCCAGCCGCCTCAGGGGTCATCTTGGCCCCGCTGCTGACCACTCTTACCCCTATATCCTCTCTATCAGCCCTCTCATCCAAGAGCAGCTCCAGTACCAGCGAGGTGGCTATGTTCCCTGTTTTGATTACGCCTATTCTTACCATATCTGCCCCTCCTACCTTATTACACCGTCATTATTAAATGTTCCGAAATCGGCTTTGACACATCCATAAAAAACGCCGTTCGGAAAAGCCTGTCAGCGGGGCAAGTGAAAGCTGGTGTAACTAATGATTTAACTTTGTCTCCGGAGAGTATTTTCCAGCGCTCTTTCGAAACACATATATCCTCGTTCGCTGCGTATTTCTTGTTTGCAAGATGTTGTTGCAGAGGCAATTATGAAAGTTTACTCTTTGAAGTGTAGCAGAGCTCTTGGGAAAGACGTCATAGAGGAATATAGAGCTCTCCAGGTAATCGACTCCAAGTACGTCTTCGGCAGAGAGCACTTGGAGTTCGCCTTCTCCCAGGCGGAGAAGGCCTTTCAGCGGAAGACTAACATAAGCAAGGACTTGATGATGGAGGTCCTCGTAAGGGCTAGTGCTCAGCGGCAAATTAAGAAAGCCCTTGAAATCTATGGGGTTCAGAACTCCAAGTTGATTTACGCTCTGGGGGAAGAGCTTCCCAAGGAGCTTTTGGACGACTATGGATGCGTCGAGGCTAAGCCGGGGATTGATGAAAGGAAATACGAGGATTTGGTGGATAAGTTTGAGGTTACTGTGGAAGAAATCGGCGCAGTCGCAGGCGCTGGCTTTGATGAACGCGTTAAAGCCTTGAAGGAGATTATCAAAGAAAGGATAGCCCTGCTAGAAGCGATGTGACTACAGCATTCCTTAAAAGCCCCCTCCCCAACTCCCTTAACCATCCAAAGGAGTATTACGTGTAATAATAAAACAGTTAATTATTTATGCGGTTTATTAAATACTGGACCCATGTTCGAGCTTCCAATCCCCGAGGACTTGAAGAAATTCAGGTTAAAGGTGGGTCTCACCCAAACCAAGCTCGCCAGGCGCGCCGGAGTGAGCCAGTCCTTGATTGCCAGGATAGAGGCCGGCGATATTGATCCAAGACTTTCAACTCTCCGGAAGATTCTGGCAGCCCTTAAGTCTAAGGAGATAATCCCTGGCCTTTGCGCAGGGGATATCATGAAGTACCCTGTGGTCCATGCCAAACCCGAGGACATAATAGCCGATGCAAGCAGGTTGATGGAGGAAAACGATTTTTCCCAGTTGCCGGTGCTGGATAATGGGATTCAACTAGGCAGTATTTCTGAGGCACAATTGGTGAGTGAAATCACCTCGGAAAAGGATTTCACAAAGATTTCGAACAAACCCCTGGAGGAGTTTATGAACGACTGCTTCCCAATGGTGAGCAAAAACCTTGATGTTGCCACGGTTTCGAAGTTCGTTGAGGCCAATCCGGCGGTACTAGTGGTGGATAAAGGAAAAGTCGTTGGGATAATAACCAAGACGGATATTATAAAATTAATGTACAAATAAGTATTAAGATAGTAAAGTTAATATAATAGAGCTTATCATAATAGGGGGGTAGGCTGATTGAAAAATGAAGACCTTCGAGCAGGTTATAACTGATTTGGAGAATGATCGGAAGAGCCCGCGAACCGTTGAACTATACGGCCTTGTTTATAACGCGTATGGCAAGTTCTTAGGAGGTAGGCAGCCTAGCATCGAGAATGCTAAGAAATTCCTAGCAACAAAAAACCATCTCAGCGATGCGAGCATAAGCTCCTATCGCATGGCTTTTAGAACCTTTTTCAATTACAACGGTATCGAGATACCCAAGGGCGACCTTAAGGCGATTCCCTATACCAACACTAGGCAGGATAAATTCGTGACTAGAACAGAGGTGGATGAACTCGTTAAATGCTGCGATACCCTGCGGGATAAAGTCATTATACGATTACTCTATCATGCAGGACCTAGAGCTATGGAGCTCGTTGCTATGGACGTTGGGGACTTAGAGTTCAATAAGCATCGAGTAAGGATAAAACCGTTGGAAGGGCTGCGCAAACTCAAGACAGGGCCGAAGGTTCGGAGTGTTCGGTTCATAAGGCCAGAGCTAGTTATTCCTACTCTACGGGCCTATCTAACGCAACGAGGCATCGACCCTGATCGTGTTACTGAGAAACAACGTAAGGAACCCTTACTCCTTGGTGAGCGCCGAAAAAATGACAAGAGGCTTGGTTATCCCGGGGTTCATAAGATTGTTAAGGATCTTGGTAAGTGCATCAGTAAGCCGGATTTAAGCCCTCATTGGCTAAGGCATGGATTCGTGGTGTGGAATAAGGTTCACGGCGTTCAACCTGAGATAACTGCGATGCAGATAGGCGATACAGTTGCAACCACGACAAAAATCTATTCACATTATAATCAAAGTGATGTTGACCGAGTTTATGATGAGTTGCAGGGTAAGGCAACCCCGGAGGACATTAAGAATAAGGATCCCCTGGATATGATAGAGGAGTTGCAGGAGAGCAATAAGAACCTAGAAACGCGGGTTATGGAGATGGAAACGCGCCTCGCGCCTATGAACGCTTTTATCCAGGAGCTTAGAGACGACCCCGCGTTACGCAGGGAACTAAAGGCGTTGATAAAAGAGGGTTAATCCAATCGATTATAAACTTTTGTAAACTCTTCTTTTATTTCGCGCCCGGTCATATCTGGGTTCTCATCTATTAAGGACAGCACCGCGTTAAAAGGCCATTGATAAGTAAGCCGCGCTGCTTCCCAGGTTTCAACTATATGCTGCGGTGGGAGCTTCATTAATTTTTTAAGTACAGATGATGGAAGGTCCATAAACAACTCTATCTCACGGGTCTTTTTTTTACCAGTTTTTCTTGCACCTATTTCTTTCATGTGGAGCGCCAGGAACGCGCCGAAACCTATTAAGTTCTTAAAATATTCGTATGGCCTGGAATATTCTGGATCTGCTCCAGTACCTGAAGTTGCACCAGGAGTTGGCGTTACAGTAATAGGAGTG
>CAZDSM010000106.1:0-10861 GCA_964508205.1 Candidatus Hydrothermarchaeota archaeon
AACGGTATTTTCGACCATACTCCTAGTAACAGCAATAGACCTAAAGCTCTTTAAAGGAGCGAAGGATATCGGAACCTTCAGATGGGGAGACATGCCTCCCCGCTCCCAGTACACCCTCTTCACCATGGCGGCAATGGCAGCCCTCCTCATGGGGCTCATGGGTTATCTGCGAAGCGCCGGCAGGCAGGACTGGCATGTTTACGGAGTGCTTCGCGATACCTCCCCTGACTTCTGGACGCCCACCTTGGGTAGCATGGGGGTGACAGTGTCAATCATAGTGTTCGCGTTTTACCTTCTGGTTGCCCTCGTATTCTGGTGGGGCCTTGAGAGGCGGGGTGATGCGGAAAAATCGGCGAGCGCTGTAAACGAAGGAGAGGAGAAATGAGTAGTACCGCTTTCAGAAAAATAACAGCTCTCATGGTTGTTTGGGTTCTCGTGTTCGTAGCCGTGGCTAACACGATCCCCCAAGTGGAGCCAACAAAGGAAAAGCCCAAAGCCATAGAGAAGATAAGTATTGCATCAGGAAAACAGCTGGTATCAACTAGGGGTTGCCTGCTCTGCCACTCCTTCGGTGAGGCGATACGCGCTCCTGATTTGAGTGGTGTGGGTAAGAGGGCTGAGACGAGGGTGCAGGGATACACCTCCCTGGACTACCTGGGTGAAAAACTGGTTATCCCTACCGCCCTTCCTGTTGAGGGATGGCCTGTGGGCATGATGCCTCCGGCGGATAAGCCTCCGGCAGCGTTAAACGACGAAGAGATTGCAGCAGCGATAATGTACCTGCAGAGCCTTGGTTCAAAGCCTTCCTCTGAGAAGGAAATCAGAGCAACTATCGAGAAGTATAAAGCACAGCGAGGGTGAAGAAAAATGAAGAAGAGACCTCCGATTGTAACCGCAATCGGTTTGCTTGTAGGGATATACATTTCTTTAAGATTCATAGTACCCCTTTTCACAGCCCCGATTCCATCAAGCGTTATTCACATGTATATGGGGGTAGCGGTTGCCGGGATTTTGATATATGTTTCTATTAGAGACGAGGACTGGAGAGAGTTCATAGACCTCCCTAAGCTTGTGATACAAGGAGATGCTGGTACCACTGCAAGGCTTGCTCTATTAGCAATCCTTCCGCTCTTCGCGGGCTACTTAGTTTACGGTGCGGTTGTCCCAGATACAACGACTCCTTCGCAGTTGCGGAGCGTGCACCCCTCGCCACCCATAGAGTTCGTGGGCTTAGAGAACCCCCTTCCTAAAACCTCTGAGAACATCGCTGAAGGCAAGAAACTGTACGAGGCGAACTGTCAGCCATGCCACGGCGAAGAAGCAGACGGCAAAGGTCCGGAGGCCAGTGGGTTTTTCCCTGCGCCCATGAATTTCAAAGTAGAAAGCATAGGTATCCTACCTGAAGGCTATGTCTTCTGGCGCATCAGCAAGGGCGGCGAAGGCTTGCCTCCAGAGGGAGCGCCCTGGGACTCGGCGATGCCCATGTGGGAGGGCGTTCTTACAGATGAAGAAATCTGGAAGATAATCATGGCAGAATACGATATCGCAGGCGTTGAGCCACGCACCTGGGAGTGATAACAATGAGAAATATTATTTTAATTGGAATTGCGCTTCTTGCCGTGGGAGTTTTTTTCTATGCAGAAATGCCTGTCGCGAGCTCTCAGGGAGCTACCATTGTTTCCAAGCTCGTGGATAAGGCACCTATTGACGACTCGGAAGCTGCGGTCTGGAAAGGAGCGCAGGCGATAGAAGTGCCCCTAAGTGCCCAGCTGATAACAGTGCCTCGAATTTACGATGCCGGCGTGAAGAACGTCGTAGCCAAGTCGGTGCACGATGGTAATAGGATTTCTTTCCTACTGGAATGGGAAGCCCCTGTTGCATCGAGCGGCTTCATGAAGCATGAGGAGTTTCGAGATGCTGCGGCTATTCAATTCTCGCTAACCAGCAGAAAAACCCGCTTTACCATGGGTCATGAAGACGAGCCGGTCAACATTTGGCACTGGAAAGCTGACTGGGAAAAGGATCTCATCGAATTTGTGAACATAGAGGATAAATATCCCAACATGGTTGTTGATCTGTACGGCGAGAAGCTTCAGCCGGACGCAGACACCTTTCTCACAGGGAAAGGAGCTGGAAACATCTTCTCTGACCCAGAGATGAGAAAATCAGCTATCGAAAATCTGGTAGCCGGCGGTTTCGGGACCCTCACCACCACGGAATTACAAGACGTTCAGGGAAATGGGGATTACAACGATGGAAAATGGAGAGTTGTTTTTTCCCGTGCAATGAGTTCCGAGGAAGGTCTTGCACAGTTCGCCTCCGGCGAGTTTCAGCCCATAGCCTTCGCTGTCTGGTACGGCGCCGCTGAGGAAAGAGACGGAATGAAGAGCGTTTCCTCGTGGTACTGGGTAATTCCGGAAAAGAAGACCTCGCCCTTGGTGTACTTGCTGCCTCTCCTTGCAATCACGTTAGTTGCAGCTGGCGAGTACTACTACCTGCAGAGAATTAATAAAAAGACAGCGAAAGGAGGCAGTTGAGATGGTTCTTACACGGAGAGAATTCCTCAAGATTAGCGCCGCCACCGTAGCGGCAGTTACTACCCTTGGCAGCAGAGGTTTATCCCTAAGTAACCTGGAGCCCATTAGCGTGGATAATCCTTTGGACTACTACCCGGACCGCAACTGGGAGAAGGTCTACCGCGATCAGTACCGCTATGACTCGAGCTATACTTGGGTTTGCTCCCCCAATGATACTCACTGTTGCCGCATCCGTTCATTCGTGCGTAACGGCGTAGCGGTGCGACAAGAGCAGATTTACAACTACCAGGCCTACAGCGATCTCTACGGCAATAAGGCCACCGTCAACTGGAACCCGCGCATGTGTCTCAAAGGGTACACCATGCATCGTCGCGTTTATGGTCCCTATCGCCTTAAAGGGCCGTTAGTCCGCAAGGGGTGGACGCAGTGGGCTGACGACGGCTTCCCAGATCTGGACGATGGAAACAACCGTAGCAAATACAAGTTTGACAGCCGCGGAATGGACGAATTTGTCAGCCTATCCTGGGATGATACCTTCAAATACATGGCCAAGGGCTATGTGGCAATCGCCAAACGCTACAACGGTCTCGAAGGTGAGAAACGCCTTTTGACGCAGGGTTACCCGCCAGAAATGATAGAGCCCATGCGCGACCCCGAAGGGAACGTGGCAGGCACGAGGACCTTCAAGTTCCGAGGCGGCATGGGTCTACTGGGCGTCATCGGCAAGTATGGCATGTATCGCCTCGCCAACATGATGGCCTTACTAGACACCTACGTGCGGGGCGTGGGCCCAGAAGACGCCATGGGCGGGCGCAACTGGTCCAACTATACATGGCACGGAGACCAAGCTCCGGGGCATCCCTGGGTGCATGGGCTGCAAACCTCTGACGTAGATTTCAATGATCTGCGGGCTACCAAGCTTCATATCCAAGTGGGCAAGAATCTCGTGGAGAACAAGATGCCTGATTCTCACTGGTTCATTGAGAGTATGGAGCGGGGAGCCAAGATCGTTGTTATCGCGCCAGAGTACAGCCCCCCGGCCACTAAGGCTGACTATTGGATCCCTTGTCGCACTGGGTTAGGGGACACTACCATCTTCTTAGGAATCACCAAAATACTCATGGACGAAAAGAAGTATGATGAAGATTTCGTCAAGAAGTTTACGGACTTTCCGTTACTTGTCCGCACAGATAACCTTCGTAGACTGCGGGCCCACGAGGTCCTCTCCAATTATCAGTCCAGCCTGGACTCTAACGGCCCCAGCTTCAAGCGTCAAGGGCTCACATCCGAGCAACACGATAAGATCGGTGACTTTGTCGTCTTCGACCGCACCAGTAGCGCTATTAAGCCTCTTACCCGGGACGATGTGGGCGAGCGCATGGTGGAGAAGGGTATCGACCCAGAGCTGGAGTGGAAAGGGGAGGTAAGTCTAACTGACGGCAGCAAAGTTGAGGTCATGACCCTATGGGAGATGTATAAGGTCCACCTGCGAGACTACGACCTAGATACTGTAGCCGAGATATCCCAATCTCCTAAGGAGCTTATTCGTCGCTTGGCTGATGACATAGCCACCATTAAGCCGGTGGCTATCCACACCGGTGAGGGTATAAATCACTGGTTCCATGCCACCCTACATAACCGTGCCACCTATCTTCCGCTGATGCTCACTGGCAACATCGGCATCAGAGGCAGCGGCTCCCACACTTGGGCTGGGAATTACAAGGCTGCAAACTTCCAGGGATCCCCTTGGACTGGTCCTGGATTCAAGGGCTGGGTTGGTGAGGACCCTTTTAACCCCAACTTAGATGCCGATGCTCATGGGAAGGATATTAAGGTCCGAGGATACTTCAAGGACGAAGAAGTGGCCTACTGGAACCATGGTGACCGGCCCCTAATCGTCGAGACGCCCAAAGCCGGCCACAAGGTCTTCACAGGCGAAACTCACATGCCCACGCCGACTAAGATCCTGTGGTTCAACAACGTCAATCTATTAAACAACGCCAAGCACGCCTACAACATGTTCTTCAACGTCAACCCAGGAATCGAGCTCATCGCGTCAGCGGATATTGAGATGACCAGTTCCTGTGAGTACTCGGACTTCATCCTACCGGCCAACTCTTGGATGGAATTTCAGCAACCGGAGATCACCTCATCATGCTCCAACCCCTTCCTAGAAATATGGGGGCGCAATTCAGAAGGCATCAAGCCCATTTACAACACTCAGGACGATGTTGTTATCCTGGCCCGCTTTGCCAAAGCTCTCGGGGAAGAAGTAGATGATTCACGTTTCGCAGACTACTGGAAGTTCGCCCTCGACGGCCAACCAGAGGTCTACATTCAGCGTCTGTTGGATTCCTGCACCACTACCACAGGCTACAAGTATGAAGACATCATGGCGGGTAAGTATGGCGAGCCAGGAGCGGCGCTGATGCTTTTCCGCACTTACCCACGTATCCCATTTTACGAGCAGGTCAAGGAGAGCGAACCCTTCTTCACCGACCACGGTCGGTTGCAGGCCTACTCTGACGTTCCTGAAGCCATCGAGTACGGCGAGAACTTCATCGTCCACCGCGAAGGACCAGAAGCCACGCCGTACCTACCCAATGTCATCGTCAGCACCAACCCTTACATTCGCCCGGACGACTATGGCATTCCTCAAAGCGCAGAGCACTGGGACGAGCGAACGGTGCGCAACGTGAAGATGTCGTGGGCAGAAGCCAAAAATAAAGTGAATTTCTTGTGGAAGAAAGGGTACAACTTCTACTGCCTCACTCCTAAGACCAGGCATCGGGTGCACTCTCAGTGGAGCGTCTGTGATTGGAACCTTATCTGGGACAGCAACTTCGGCGATCCCTACAGAATGGATAAGCGCACCCCTGGCGTTGGCGAGCATCAGCTCCACATAAATCCTCAGGCTGCCGTGGACATGGGCATTAATGATGGTGATTATATTTACGTGGACGCCAATCCTGCGGATCGCCCGTACCTTGGAGCAAAACCCAATGACCCACGCTATAAAGTGGCGCGTTTAATGCTGCGAGTCAAGTACAACCCCGCATATTCATATCACATAACCATGATGAAGCATGCCCCTTACATTGCAACTGAGAAAACGGTGCAGGCACATGAGACCAGGTCAGATGGACGCGCCCTCTCCAGTGACACAGGCTATCAATCTAATTTCCGCTATGGTTCCCAACAGTCTCTCACTAGGAACTGGCATATGCCCATGCACCAGACGGATACGTTGTTCCACAAGAAGAAGGTGTACACCGCCTTCATGTTCGGCGGCGAGGCGGACAACCACGGGGTCAACACCGTGCCAAAAGAAACTTTAGTGAAGATAACCAAGGCGGAGGACGGCGGTTTGGGTGGAAAGGGTATATGGGGGCCAGCTAAAACAGGATTCAGCCCGGCCGGAGAGAACAGCTTCATGCGCCGATATCTTAATGGGGATCTAGTTAAGACCAGGATTGAACGGAGGTAGAGAACATGCCGGAGGTTTACAATTGGCATTTGGGAAGGAAGATGCATTATCCTTATGAGGAGAATCATCCAGAATGGCAGTTCGTAGCTGTTTTCAATACCAATAGATGCATTGCATGTCAGACTTGCACCATGGCATGCAAATCAACTTGGACCTTTTCCGAGGGTCAGGAATACATGTGGTGGAACAATGTAGAAACAAAGCCCTACGGTGGCTATCCTCAATACTGGGATGTGAAGACCTTGAAACTACTTGAGGAAGCAGCACCTACAAAACAGAAGTGGGATGCTGATAAAAAGAACGGCAATCTTAGCCCCTACGGCGAATACAAAGGCGCCACCATTTTTGAGGCTGCATCGAGGGAGATGCGCCAACGCAGTCAGCATGCCGTGGGATACATCCCCAGCGACAAGGAGTGGCGTTTCCCCAACATTTACGAGGATACCGCCATAGGTCCAAAGGGAGAGAAAGGTCAATTCACCCATGGGACGGGCACAACTTTGCCGGAGCATGCCACGTGGTTTTTCTATCTCCAGCGAATATGCAACCACTGCACCTACCCTGCATGCGTAGCCGCGTGTCCCCGGAAGGCTATCTACAAGCGTAAGGAAGACGGCATAGTTCTCATAGACCAGAAGAGGTGCCGTGGCTACAAAAAATGCATCGAGCAGTGCCCCTATAAAAAACCCATGTTCAGGAGCACCACTAGAATAACCGAGAAGTGCATTGGTTGCTACCCTAGGATAGAGGGGAAGGATCCCCTCACCAAAGGTCAGCCCATGGAGACGAGATGCATGAGCGCCTGCGTGGGAAAGATCAGACTTCAGGGCCTGGTGAAGAAGAACCCTGACGGCTCTTGGGTCAAAGACCCAAAGAACCCAATGTACTATTTAATCATGCAAGAGAAAGTCGCTTTACCCCTATATCCCCAGTTCGGCACTGAGCCAAACATTTACTACATCCCACCGAGGTGGGTTCCAAGGGATTACCTTAGGCAGATGTTTGGCCCAGGAGTAGACGAGGCTATCGAGAAATACACACCTCCCTCAAGGGAACTTCTGGCGGTGCTTCAGCTATTCAGAACTACCCAGCGCATCATTTATAAATATGAGATAAAGGAAGGGCCCAAGGTATACGAAACCACCATGAATGGCAAGAGTTGGGAGATGTACAATGACACCATTATAGGCTATGATAAAGCGGATAAAGAGGTCGTCAGGACGACTGTCGAGGAGCCGCTTCACATAAGGTCTGACAAGCATATAAATTGGATCTAGGATTATGATATCAGCTAAAAACATGAAGATTGAGGTAGAAACAGCTACACCTTTGCTGAGGAGCACGGTATACAAGGGGCTATCCAAAGCCCTCCGCTATCCTACGGAGGAGTTCATTTCCTCTCTACAAGATGGGGGGTTCATCAGGGAGATGAGGGAGGCTGTATCCCTCCTGCATCAGCTTAGGTTCGACGAGGGAGAGAGCCTTAATAAACCTCTAGAGGCATTGGCGAACACCGTTGAGCAGATGCTTCCCTTTTCCCTTGAGGACTTTCAGTCTGAGTTCATTGATATTTTCGGTCATACCATATCTGAGGAATACCCTCCATACGAGACCCAGTACGGCGGTGCCCATATTTTTCAGCAGACCCAAGAATTGGCGGATATAGCTGGATTTTATAAGGCGTTCGGCTTGGAAATAGCTGGTAATGCCCGTGAGAGGTTAGACCACATATCTATAGAGCTGGAGTACATGCATTTCCTCACCTATAAGGAGGCATATGCGAGGAAAAATCACGGCGCAGAAAAAGTGGGTGTCTGCGTCGATGCTCAGAAGAAATTCTTGGAGGAGCACCTCGGGAAGTGGGTGTTTCACTATGCCAAGCTCTTCAGAAGGAAAATCAAAAAAGGAGTCTACAGGGAGCTCACCGACCTTATGGAGGTCTTCTTATCCCTCGATATGGCGGGGCTTGGCCTCGAGATGAAACCAGGTAAGATAAGGCTTACCCCCTATACTACTAGCGTCGATGAAGAGGCATGTGGATCGTGCTCGATGGAAGGTGATGAGCCTACTTTGAGTTAAGAGGGAGGGCTTCAAGACGATATACACTAAACAACATAGGATGACAGCTATGGACTCCGTGGAGGAAATGGACAAAGGCCATGCCATTGAGATAGAATTCGATCCCATGTTAAGTGAGGAGGTCGTCCTCTATGAAATCAATAAGAGGGAGCAGATGGGCGATGGGGGGGCCCTTGAGGACTACCACGAACGTGTGGATCCGTTGTACGGCTTGCCATCCAGGCAGAAACTGAAGAGGATTAAGGATATTCACACCGAATTTTTCGTAGATTTTGGATTTGAAGGAATCTTTAAAGAGATCCTTACTGAATTTCCACTTATTCAAGATAAGATTAAAAAGATTTATGTTATTAGGGCTATTAAGGAAGAGGTGGCGGACTTAACCACGGATGACGAGTCACAGAACGAAGAGCTAGCCGAACAGCCAAACACGATTCTAGTCAAGCTGAGCTCAGAGAGCTTCTCCAATGTCGAGCACTTGGGCATGGTTATGGAACATGAGTTAATGCATGTTCAGGACATGTTGGACGAGGAATTCGGATACAAACCCATTCTACCTTCGCTGTCACCCTTGGAGAGGACCCTCGTGACAGATAAATACCGGGTGATCTGGGATATATACATAGATACCAGACTCTTGCGAGATGGTAAAAAAACAGTCTCGAATAAGGATACTTATTATAGGGAGTTCAAAGCCACCTATTTGAATATACCTCAGCTGGAAAGGGCACAGGTCTTCGAGGGCCTCTGGGCCATGGAGACGATAACCCACGATGAGATAGTGGAGCTCGCTAAAGATGCCAACAAGCTCCTTATCAGATTCACGGATCGCAAAGAGAAGATCTTCTTACCGGGCACTCCATGCCCCTTATGTAAGTTCCCCACATACAACTGGATGGATAGCATAGGAGAACGCGTTGATGAGAAGGTGATTAAGGGCATTCAAAGGGACTTCCCTGATTGGAACCCAAGCAACGGCGCCTGCGAGAGGTGCATCGAGGTCTATCAAGCCCATGCATCCTTAAGCCTCCAGAATACCGTGCATAAAAAATAGTTCACGTCTTCGTTTTTCTTTTCGTAGCTTACCGAATTAAAGAAAGCACTAACTTAATAAATGTAGAGGAATTCAACACGTGACTACGCGGTGATTAAACTTTGATGCAGCACGTCATTTATATGTGTCCATGCTGTTGCCATGCAACGACGTAGCTTTGTGCGAGAAAGATGCCTCAGTGGGCGGGCTTTGTAAGACCATCGAGGCCGGCCTTGGATAACACATAACCAGCGCTTAACTCCGCTACCCCCCCCCCCTCGCCGAGCACCATTACGCTGTGTTTTTTCACGTTCACCGACATCACGTAGTAAAACTACTCAACTATCACGTTAGCAATAAATAGGCGTGGTTACCAGCTGATTACCCTGTCGTAACTGAAGATGAGCTTCAGGACTTCGTCATAATCAACCGTCCCCTCGTATAGTTGCACTGTCTTAACTTCGTTATCCCCTGACTGGAGGTCTATTATCCTCTTCACCATGTCATTGGGTTCCACTCTCAAAATGTGCAGAATTTTCAATACGGCATCACCACGTCGTACTCCGTGAGTTTCTTCGCTATCTCCTCGAGGGACAGGGGTTCAAGCTCATTCTCTGAATTATCAGAGTAAGCCTTTCCCTTCATCATACCCAGAAGCTTAAGATTCTTCTTGACTGCTTTGCTTCGCGTTAATTTTCTACCGAGGACGATAAGCTCGACCCTGTCATCCATCAGGGTTAAGCCGAGGGCCACCCTTACAACTTCGCTCTGCCGGTAGGTGTTGGCTGTATTAACTATTACACCTATTTTTTTCATATGACAACATACCTGTCGCACTCATTTGCAATAACGGCATGGTCGAATTGAGAGCCGTGCTTCACCTCGACTAACTCCTCGGTAAAACCCTTCTCCCTGTAGCTGTGATCGCACATCACTGCCGTTATACACTCCTCCTTGCACAGCTCTCTGAACACCTCCTTCTCGATGAGAAAGCATCCATCGTCCATTATGAACAATAAAACCTCCACCTCCGCATCCTTGGCAACCCTACAAATACCTAGGAGATGTTTGAGATTCTTATCCGTGTTCACCAATATGCCTAACTTTTTCCCTCTCAAATCTTCACCCTTCCTCTAGCGCGGTGAAAAAACTTTAGCTGTATGATATATAAAACTTATTAGGCATCAGAGAATAGAAAAGTCGGACACACCTTTGCGTTGGGGGGTTGAGCATCTTTTACGCTCTTTACATGCAACTCTTGCGGCACTTGCAAGTAGCGTATTTAGACGCCTTTATAAGCTTCTTAATCCTCGCCCTTTTCACCCCATTTGCTGGCTTTTAGCTGTAACTGGAATCACTTGTATTCAAGAGCTCCAGCAGCCGCTCCGTAGGCAGGGGCGCTGGGAGGAAGTCAGTAGCAATTTCATGCTTTACAATTTGTTATGAGGCATAAAATCTTACTCTTTAATTATTAAAATATAAATTGAAATTTAAAGTAAATATTTAAATACATGTAAGTGAAAAGGAACTTCCATGGGATACACTCTCATTGCACCCGTTGGTGAGGACTGGGAAAACATATACATCGGCATCAGAGAATTTCCCATCAAGAAAGTAGTTCTCATTGCCTCGGTGGAAAGCGCAGATACCGTTGCAAAGGTTAGGAAGGATCTGGAAAAGTTTAGGATTCCCATAGAGGTAATCCAAATCAGAGGCGACATGTTC
>CAZDSM010000107.1:0-4524 GCA_964508205.1 Candidatus Hydrothermarchaeota archaeon
ACGTAATACCTACACCGCACCTTAGAAACGCTTTTCCCAAAAGCGCGGGAAAAGTAAACCCCGCCGATAATCCCCCTTTATTGAAGGGGACTTCTAGGCGATAAAGTTAAAAGCCAATGATGAGAACTTTTTCCAATGGTCAGGCGGGCGTCGCGGAAATTTGACCTCAACGAACTCGAGGAAAAGATCCAGGAGGAATGGGAGCATAACAACACCTACGAGAAGACCAAGGAGACGCTGAAGGGGGGGAAAAAATACTACTTTCTCGATGGACCGCCTTATGCAAGCGGAGCAATTCACCTAGGCACAGCGTATAACAAGATACTGAAGGACGCCGTGGCACGCTACCTCGCGATGCGCGGCTACAATGTTCGAAGGCAGGCAGGCTGGGATTGCCATGGATTGCCCATCGAGGTTAAGGTCGAGGAGAGGCTTGGCATTAAGAACAAGAAGGAAATCGAGGAACTCGGTATTGAGAAATTCGTGGAAGAATGCAAGGACTGGGCCTACGAGCACATCGAAATCATGGGGAAGCAGTTCCAGCGCCTCGGGGTGTGGATGGACTGGTCCCAGCCCTATATGACCCTCAAGGACGAGTACATAGAGGCCGCTTGGTGGACCATCAAGCGCGCCCATGAGAAGGGCCTCCTAACTAAGAATCTCCGGGTTGTAACCTGGTGTCCCAGATGCGAGACAGCCCTGGCGGAGGCTGAAATAGAGTACAAGGACAGGGCAGACCCCTCCATTTATGTTAAGTTCCCAGTCGAGGGAAAGGAAGACGAGTACATATTAATCTGGACCACAACGCCCTGGACCCTTATCGGTAACCTCGCTGTTATGATGCACCCTGATTATGAGTACGTGAGAGCAAAGACGGAGGAGGGGGTGCTTATCCTAGCCAAGGAGCTGGCTCCCATCCTAAAGGATAATTTGGGCCTGGATTACGAGGTAATCGAAACCCTCGTCGGCGCTGATTTAGAGGGAATGAGGTATTCTAATCCCCTATCTGATAAGATCCTGCTCAAGCCAAAAAGCGAAGCCTACAAGGCAATTTTCGCTGATTTCGTGAGCCTGAAAGAGGGTACGGGATGCGTTCATTCAGCCCCGGGGCATGGGCCTGAGGACTTTGAGGCATGCGCTGAGTATGGGATCGAGCCCCTGTGCCCCGTGGACGAGAGGGGCAACTTCACCGCTGATGCAGGAAAGTACGCGAATATGAGGGTTAAAAAAGACGATGGCGTAATAATTAAGGACCTCGGGGACGCCCTGCTGCATTCCGAGGAGATAACCCATAGATACGGCCACTGCTGGCGTTGCAAAACGCCCATAATCTACCGCGCAACCGAGCAGTGGTTCATCAGCATCGCCCCAATAAAGGAGAAGATGCTTCAGGAAATCGAACACGTGGATTGGGTCCCAGAGTGGGCAGGCTCGTCGCGCTTTAAAGACTGGGTGACGAATGCCAAGGACTGGACTATTTCGAGGCAGCGCTACTGGGGAATACCCCTGCCTATTTGGGTTTGCGAGAAGTGTGGGGAGCTTGGGGTAATAGGCTCCAGGGAAGAGCTCAGAGGCCTCGGCTTTGAGGTCAAGGAGCTCCACAAACCCTACGTGGATGAGGTGGAATTAAAATGCAGCTGCGGGGGGATTAAGAAGCGCGTGCCAGATGTGCTGGACGTTTGGTTTGACTCAGGCGTCGCTGCTTGGGCCTCCCTCGGATATCCTTCAAGCAAGGCCGAACTCCAGGAGTGGTACCCAGCGGACTTCATAACCGAGGGCCACGACCAAACCCGAGGCTGGTTCTACTCCCAGCTTGGCTGCGGGATTATTGCCTTCGACGAGGTGCCCTACCACCGTGTTTTAATGCATGGATTCACCCTCGATGAGAAAGGGGAGAAGATGAGCAAGTCCCTAGGCAATGTAGTTAAACCCGAGGAGGTCATCGATAAGTATGGGGCGGAGGTATTGCGCTTCTACAGCCTCTGGTCAAATAAACCCTGGGATGACCTACGCTTCAACTGGGAAGAAGTCAGGGTGGTGCAGAAGATGTTCAACGTCCTCTGGAACGCCTATGTTTTTGCTACAACTTATATGGAAATCGACTCCTATGACCCCTCTAAAGCATGGGATGCCAAGGAGCACTACCAGGTGGAGGATGAGTGGGTTATTTCAAGGCTCAACTCCCTCCTCCACGAAATCAGCGGGGCCTTCTCTACCCTGGGAATAAACCGTGCCACGAGGGCTGTGCAGGATTTTATTCTCGAGGATTTGAGCAGGTGGTACATACCCTTGATAAGATCCAGGACCTGGATAGAAAAAGACGATCCAGCTAAGCTCATCGCTTATGCTGTGCTGTATGAAATCCTGTTAAAGCTCTCCATAGCTATGGCTCCGATTACGCCTCACCTAAGCGAGGAGATATATCGCAATTTAAGCGGTAGACTGGAAAGCGTGCACATGGAAACGTGGGTGGAGGGGGATGAAAAGGCGATTAATCTTAGGCTTGAAGAGGACATGAAGGTAGCGAGAAAATATGTTGAAGCAGAAGCCCATGCAAGGGAGACGCGTGGGATAAAGCGGAGATGGCCTGTTTTTGCGAGCTATTTCGCCCCTAAAGATGAGGAATCTGCGACAGCCCTCAGGAAGCTGCGGGAACTAATCACCAAGGCCGCGACAAGCCTTGATTTCAGAGTTCTCGCTCCCGGGGAAAAATTTGAGGGCTTGGTATTAAAGGCAGAGCCTGATATGGCCACTCTTGGCCCGGAATTCAAGGAGAAGGCAGACAAGATAATTGAGTATCTGAGAAGAGCAGATGCTTCTAAGGTGAAAGCTGGGGTAAAAAAAGGGTACTCGATTAAAATCAATGGTGAGACGGTTACCCTGATGGAGGAGCACGTCAATTTCGTTGAAACCGTTTCGGAGCGTTATTCTAGTGTTGACTTCGAGTACGGCACGGTTTACATCGACATCATGAGGAGCGATGAGGTGCTGGTTCAGGGCTACTCAAGGGAGATCGTTAGAAGGATTCAGCAGATGCGCAAAGAGCGTGACCTCAACATAGAGGCCTTCATCGAAGCACGGGTCGGGGTGGGAAACGAAAAAATAATAGATCTTTTGAACTCCGAGGAAGCTAAAAGATACATCTCCAATGAGACGAGGGCGAGAAAAATGGAGATTTCCAGAGGAATTGAGGTCAAGGGCTATGAGAAGAAGTGGAGCATCGACGGGGAGGAGTTCATCATCTCAATTCAGGAGTTGAAAAGTCCCTCTTGAGGTGCCGTATGGACTATGCTGAGTGGCGGATATTCTATGAGGACATTCTAAGGGACTTTGGATTTTCTGAGGAGAATGATATTAAGGCGGTGAGGATTTTAAATGACCTCGTAAAGCCGTTACCTTTGGAGGTGCTGGAGGAGAAGATAGCTGATAAAAGGGTGTGCATTTACGGCTCCGGACAGAGCCTTGAGAAGGTTGAGGATTTCCCAAGATGCGCGAAGATAGCCGCGGATGGGGCGACCACGTATTTACTAGGGAAAGGCATCGTCCCTGAGGTAGTAGTAACGGATTTAGACGGTATGATAGAGGATCTTTATAAAGCGAATGGAGAGGGGAGTATCATGGTAATTCATGCCCACGGCGATAACCTTGATAAAATAAAGGTATATGCGCGAGAATTCACCAGGGTAATCCCGACCTGCCAGTGTGAACCCCTTGGGAACCTGCAAAACTTCGGGGGCTTCACTGACGGTGACAGAGCGGTGTTTCTAGCCGTGCATTTCAAGGCAAGGGAGATAGTGCTCTACGGCATGGACTTCGAGGGCGTAGGCAAGTACTCCTTCTCCAAGGATACCCCCATTAAAAGGAAAAAGTTGAAATGGGGGAAAAGGCTAATCGATTACTTGAGGCAGAAAGGTGACATTAAAATAACGGAGGGCTAAAGATGGGCGATGTATTTGTTATCGCTAACCGGGGGCAGTACAACCACCGCATTTACCGCACCCTTAAATATCTTGGGGTTGAGGCAAAGCTGGTGCAGAACACCATAACTCCCGAGGAAATCGAGGCCAAAGGAGCGAAGGGCATAGTCATAGGCGGGGGGCAATACCTTGAGAGCAGCGGCAACTCTGAGGAGATAATAAAGCGATTCGCTGGTAAAATACCTGTTCTCGGTATATGCTTAGGACATCAATTGATGGCCAAGCTCTACGGGGGCAGCGTTAGGACAGCGCCGATAGGGGAGTACGCGGAGTCCGAGATAATAGTCGATGAAGAAGACGAAATACTTCTTGACCTCTCACCGAGCTTCAAGGCCTGGGTCTCCCACAAAGACGAGGTTTCAACCCTGCCAAAAGACTTTATCAATCTGGCACATTCCAATACCTGCTCTATCGAGGCCATGACTCATGTAGAGCTCCCCCTTTACGGTGTACAGTTTCATCCTGAGGTGGAGCACACCCCGCGAGGTCCTGATATTTTTAAGAATTTTCTTAGAAAATGCGGGCTGTAATACTTTTATAGCCCTAG